>NZ_MVKA01000007.1:0-122031 GCF_002042905.1 Geobacillus sp. LEMMY01 | reverse complement strand
GTATGGTATATAGAAAGGAGGCGGCCAGATGACACAGCCGAAGAAAAAGACGCCGACCATTTTGTTCCGCGGCGACTATGACAATGCGATGGCGGCCTACATCATCGCCAACGGCGCCGCGGCATACGACCATGACGTGACGATTTTTCATACGTTCTGGGGGCTGAACGCCTTGCGGAAAGAGGCGCCGGTTCCGGTGCAAAAAGGATTTCTCGAAAAGATGTTTGCGAAGATGATGCCGCGCGGCGCGGACCGCATGGGGCTGTCGCGCATGAATTTTGCCGGCATCGGCCCAAAGTTGATCAAAAAGGTGATCAAGAAACATAACGCCATGCCGCTTCCGCAGTTGATCGAGATGGCGAAAGAGCAAGGTATAAAACTCGTCGCCTGCCAAATGACGGTCGATTTGCTTGGACTGAAGCCGGAAGAATTGATCGACGGCATTGAGTTTGCCGGCGTCGCCGCGTATTTGGCGGATGCGTCGGAAGGAAATGTGAACTTATTCATTTAAAATGAGGGAGTCGTTGGCCTGGGAAGGGCCTGTCGAATAAACAATCAAGGGGGGAATCAACCAATGATCAAAGTCGATATGACCGTAGATGCTAAAGGATTGTCCTGCCCGATGCCGATCGTCCGCACGAAAAAGGCGATCAACGAATTGGAGCCGGGCCAAGTGTTGGAAGTGCAGGCGACGGATAAGGGGTCCAAAGCCGATATCAAAGCATGGGCGGAAAGCACAGGGCATCAATATTTAGGAACAATTGAAGAAAATGGGATTTTGAAACATTATATCCGCAAGGCAACGGAAAATGAAGCACGCAAAGAAACGGCATTTCCTCATGTCGTATCGAATGAAGAATTGCAAGAAAAACTGGACGATCCTAATTCGTTTGTCTTGGATGTCCGCGAACCRGCGGAGTATGCGTTTGGCCATATTCCGGGCGCCGTTTCGATTCCGCTTGGAGAGCTCGATCGCCGGATGGAGGAACTTCCGAAAGACAAAACGATTTACGTCGTGTGCCGCACAGGGACACGGAGCGATTTGGCCGCGCAAAAGCTGGCCGAAAAAGGATTTGACCGTGTGCGAAACGTCGTTCCCGGCATGTCGCAATGGAACGGGCCGCTCGATTCCGCTCAATCGTAATGGAGCGGCCTTTTTAAACAATCAAATATACATTAGGGGGTATGTTAATATGGTGAAAGAAATGACCGTGCAACAAATGACGGAAAAGGTGTTAAACAAAGAACCGCTGTTCATCTTGGACGTCCGCAACGAAAGCGATTTTCGCGATTGGAAAATCGAAGGGGAAAACTTTGCCTATTTGAACGTTCCGTATTTTGAGTTGATCGATGGGGTTGACTCGATTGTCGRYCGTCTTCCGAAAGACAAAGACATCGTCGTGGTGTGCGCCAAAGGAGGATCGGCGGCGTTTGTCGCCGAACAGCTGGCGGAAGCCGGGTTTGACAACGTTTATACGCTCGCTGGCGGGATGCAGGCGTGGAGCGAGCATCTCCATCAAGCCAAAGTATACGAAGATGATCAATTGAAAATTTACCAATTCATCCGCGTCGGCAAAGGATGCCTGTCGTATATGGTCATCTCGGGAAGCGAAGCGCTTGTCGTCGATCCGCTGCGGTTTATCGATGTGTACGAACAAGCAGCCCAACAAGAAGGGGTAAAGATCACGCATATCGTGGACTCACACTTGCATGCCGACCATCTTTCCGGAGGCAAGGCGCTGGCCGAGCGGACCGGGGCGGCGTACTACTTGATGAAAAGCGAGGGAGCGGTGTTTGATTTCGAGCCGCTCGAGCAACATGAAACGATCGACTTCGAAAACGTGCATTTGGAAGTGTTGGCAGTGAAAACACCGGGGCATACGCCAGGCAGCGTCTCGTTCTTTGTCAACGGCAAATGGCTGTTCTCCGGCGACACCATCTTTGTCGGCGGTCTCGGGCGGCCGGACCTCGGCGGCAAGGTGGCGGAATGGGCGGCGGATTTGTATGACACCGTGTACGAAAAAGTCGCGGCCATGGCTGATGATGTGATCGTCTTGCCGGCTCACTACGCTGATTTAGATGAAGAAATCAATGCGGAGGGGTATGTCGGCGATACGTTAGGCCGCATCCGCGCCCGCAATGAGATGATGCAAAACAAACCAAAAGACGAATTTATCGATCTTGTCATCCAAAGCGCCAATACCGAAACACCGCCGAACTTTGAAGACATTGTCGCCATCAACCGCGGGCTCAAAACCGTGGATATCGAAACGCAGCGGGAGCTTGAGATCGGCCCGAACCGCTGTGCATTGCATCATACCCATGCTTAAAGTGATACAAATTGGTAAGGGACGGGGAGCGCCCCGTCCTTTTTGAAAACAAAAGGGAGGGATGGCCGATGGATGTTTCGCTCGCGTTTCTCATTGTCATCTTTTTAATCGGCTTTGTCGGTTCATTTATTTCTGGGATGGTTGGGATCGGCGGGTCGATTATTAAATATCCAATGCTTTTGTATCTTCCGCCGTTGTTTGGGCTGRCGGCGTTCAGCGCTCATGAAGTGTCGGGAATCAGCGCGGTGCAAGTGTTTTTCGCCACGATCGGCGGCGTGTGGGCGTATCGAAAAAGCGGCTATTTGAACAAATCGCTCATTCTCTATATGGGCGTGAGCATTCTTGTCGGCAGTTTTGTCGGCGGCTATGGCTCGAAGCTGATGAGCGAGGGAACGATTAACGTCGTTTACGGCATCTTGGCGGCATTGGCGGCGGTCATGATGTTTGTGCCGAAAAAAGGGATCGATGACATTCCGCTTGACCAAGTGACGTTCAACAAAGGGGTGGCGGCCGCCTTGGCGTTTCTGATCGGCGTCGGGTCCGGCATCGTCGGGGCGGCGGGGGCGTTTTTGCTTGTGCCGGTCATGCTCGTTGTCCTGAAAATCCCGACGCGAATGACGATCGCCACGTCTTTGGCCATTACGTTCATTTCCTCCATTGGTTCTACGTTCGGGAAAATCGCCACCGGCCAAGTCGATTACCTTCCGGCTCTCATCATGGTCGTCGCGAGCTTGCTTGCCTCTCCGCTAGGGGCGAAAGCGGGGCAAAAAATGAACACGAAAGTGCTGCAAGTCATCCTTGCCGTGTTGATTTTGGCGACGGCGGTGAAAATTTGGGTGGATATTTTATGAGCGGCGAGCCTTTAAAGACGATAGGGGAATGGAAAAGGGATATAAAGGAAAAAACCGATTATGTTTGGCGCGGATTTCATTGGACATGCTAAACCTAAACAGAACGAAAGGACGGATCAGTGATGTTTCATTACACGATTGATGTGGCGGCGGGAATGGATGAAGCGATTCGCCGCTTGGAAGAAAGCTTGAAACAAGAAGGATTCGGTGTGCTCTGGCGGTTCAGCGTGACCGAAAAGCTGCAAGAGAAAGGGCTCGATTTTTCCACGCCGATGGTCATTTTAGAAGTATGCAACCCGCAAGAAGCGGCGCGGGTGTTAAACGAAAATCTCTTAGTCGGTTATTTTTTGCCGTGTAAAATCGTTGTCTACGAAGAAAACGGGATCACGAAAATCGGCATGCCGAAACCGACGATGCTCGTTGGCATGATAAACGAGCCGGCGTTGAAGGAAATCGCGGCCGACATCGAGAAGCGGCTGGCCGCTTGCATTGACCAATGCCGCTGACACGCAAGCAGCTCACCTGTCTAAAAGGGTGAGCTGTTTCCATTTGGAACGTGCATAATTTGCGGCGACGCCTTGTGTTTGTTAAGGGAGAACGTCAAGTGGAGACGAGCGGTCAAACAATATCTCCGAGCCGCTCTTTTCCCAGCTGGTGATCAACAAGTTCATCAAGCTGGCGGATTTTTTTCCACGCCACGTCGTCGCTGATCGTTCGGTAATGGTGACGGCCGCCGGGCTCTTCGTCGGCCTCGTCGGCCCATTTGACGATCGCTTGGAGCGGCGTTCGTTTCCATTCTCCTTCGGGAAGGTAAGAATCGGTGTGAAGCAAAATCGCCAAAGCGATTTCCTTGGCGTTTTGCGGATGTTCGCCAAGGCGGATGAGCAACTTATGGGCGCGCTCGGCCCCTTTGATGGCATGGATGTCATTTTGTCGATATTGTTCGTAGTCCCACTGGCCGTTTTTATACCATGTGTAATGGCCGATGTCATGAAGCAGTGCGGCTTTCGTCGCCAAGTCGGGATTGACTCCGTGCCGGAGGGCGAGGCGGTAGGCGTGGTGCGCTGTGGCAATCGCATGAGCGAGACCGGACCGTTTCAAATATTTTTGGGCAACGGGATGAACAAAGATGTCCGTTAAGGTGATGTATCTCATCGGCATCCCCTCCGTTTTTTGATTTCCCATTATCATACCATGGCGGGGAGAGGACGGCAATAGGGAAAAACGGGCGAGAGCGGTTCCATCGAAAAAAAAACGGGCCGGTTGCGCAGAAAAAACAGCAGCCGGTTTATTTCACCTGTGCTTGACAGGAAAGCCGTTTAGCTGGATGATTTGTTTTTTCGCGTTCGCGCCGCGTTTTCGGGGCGAGCAGGTGAGCGCCGGCAAGGATGGTGACCATACAGCGGCCGCACGTTCTTTTTTGCATTTATAGGCGAGCGGAATGCCTTGCCTTAAGGCGATCTCGAGGAGCGAAACGTCGGAAGCCGGTTGCACAGTAAACGTGTTCCCTTTTTGATTGATTTGAATGACAGCCGGCCGTGCGGCAGGCGGCGCATCAGGCTTGGTCGGTGCGGCGGAGGAGGGGCGCATCAACGGCCGGACGGCACGTTTCAACGACCTGACAGTGAATGTCCGTTCCATTTTTTTTGCACACCTCCTTGAAATTATATCTTTATTTTGAAAATGAATCTCATTTACATCGAGAAGAATGATTGCTATCATAATGGTAAAAGGAATGATGAAATCGCCATCTTGGCTAAAGATAAGGGGGAGACATCATGGGCACTCCGATGAATGGACTGCGGGATATGAAAGCGATTTTAGCCAATGAGCGAAAAGTTGGCGGCGCGGTGGAAGCGGTGTTTCTCCGCCTTTGCACCGGCGAAAAATACCGAAACGCTTGCATCGTGCATATCGATCAATTAGGCACTCACTATTATTCGGTTGGTTTTGTCACCGAGCAAGGGGAGCGGATGATCGTCAACGTCCATGACATCAGCGTGATCTCCGCGCCTGAACATAAAAAGATTCGTGAACTGAACAATGCAGCGTACAAACGGGAAGCCATCAACGAAAAATGGCGCTATTTACAACGCCTCTTTGAGATTTATGAAGGCAGTTATACCGTTCATTTTTGGCGTGAAGCGAAAATGATTATTGATGACATCGGTGTTGACGCGCTCAGCCCCGAATTGTCGCTGCTCGTTTCCAACGTTCAAGGCCAAGCGGCCCGTACAGCTTAATGACCAATAGGCAAGACGCCCGGGGATTTGCGGATCCGCCGGGCGTCTTGCCTGCCAGCGGTAGTCTCGGCCATTGGATCGCCCCAGGCGTCTTGGCCCATTTGTAGTTAGCTTCCTGCGACCAGTCCCCCGCTAGGCGTGTTTCCTTCCGCTTGAAAAACGGGGGTTACGAAGCTTGCCTGTTCGATATCGCGCCAGTATAAAGTGAACTACCCACCACCTACACTTCGCTTAGAGGCGGGGGCTTCAAGCGACTTGTGCGCGTTCGCTGAACGGTAAGCCACACACAAGACCCCTTTACGCTTCCCTTCGTTCCGAAGGTGTCCGTTCTAACCATATATTATCATATCAGCTGGCTGGTCGCCAACCGAAATTCATCTCCCGCTTATCGCTGGGCTGCGCCCTTCACGCGCTTGAAGCGGGAGTCTTTTTTCGGAATTATGATAAAGTCTTTGTACAAAATCGGAATCGTTAAATGTACGCGCCGCGTTGGCTCGGACAGGCTCAGTTCCTTGCCATGGAAGCTCATGTCCCCGTGTTCCGGTTCGTATAAATATCGTTGGCGACCGATTGGACACCTTCGCCGAGCGGTCCGTACAAATCGATAAACCGGCGGCCGACGAGCTGGCGGCGCGCCGTTTCAATGACCAGTTCATCAAGCTCGTCCCATTGGCTGCTTGTGAGCGGGGCTTCTGGGTACAGCTTCGTTTTGTCCATGTTTCCTCCCACATTATGGTTGTTACCATCTTTTCCATATTGAAAGAGGTGTAAACATCTCGCCCCCTTCGAACGTCACCTTTTCACCTAGTTCGGAATAAAACAGAATAAGGAATATTGCCCACTTGATATGCGACGCGATTCCGGCGATAATGGAAACGGTATGGAATGAATGCCGCCAAGCGGCATGGAAGAATAAAGAAGGTGACAGAACGATGGAACGTGCGGAACAGATTTATCAAAGACTCGTAGAGATTTGTGGAGAAAGGAACGTCCTGCGCGATGAGCCAATGAAAAACCATACATTGGTGCGGATCGGCGGCAAGGCGGATTTTCTCGTCTGGCCGGAAACGTACGAGCAGGTCATTGAGGTGTTGCGGCTGAAAGAAGAGTACGGCTTGCCGTTTACGCTCCTTGGCAACGGTTCGAACGTCATCATCCGCGATGGCGGGCTGCGCGGCATTGTCATGCAGCTTAGGCATTTAAACCGCATTTGGCGCGAAGGAAACAACGTGATCGCACAAAGCGGGGCGGACATTAAAGCGGTGTCGCGGTTTGCGCTGGAACAACACCTCACAGGTTTGGAGTTTGCCTGCGGCATCCCGGGGTCGGTCGGCGGGGCGATTATGATGAACGCCGGAGCGTACGGCGGTGAAGTGAAAGATGTGCTCGATTCCGTCAAAGTGGCGACGCTCGCCGGCGAGCTGAAAACGTTAAAGAACGAGGAGCTGGAGCTTGGCTATCGAACAAGCATTATCAGCCGGACGCATGATATTGTGCTTGAAGTCGTCTTTGCGCTCCAGCCGGGCGATTATGCGCAAATTAAGGCGAAAATGGATGATTTAACATTTCAGCGCGAATCGAAACAGCCGCTTGAGTATCCGTCGGTCGGAAGCGTGTTTAAGCGTCCGCCGGGCTATTTTGCCGGCAAGCTGATCCAAGACAGCGGCCTTCAGGGAAAAGGATTCGGCGGTGCGGAAGTGTCGACGAAGCATGCAGGATTCATTATTAACAAAAATAATGCGACAGCTGCCGATTACATCGCGACGATCGAAATGGTGCGCAAAACAGTGAAGGAAAAATTCGGGGTGGATCTGGAATTAGAAGTCAAAATTATTGGCGAGGAATGACGGAGGATCCGAATCCGGTCCGCGGGTTCGGATTTTTCTCATTTTGACGATAGGAAAAATGAAACAAACCGCAAATAGGTAAGAAAAGGGGTTATGAATGGGGGAAGAGGATGAATCTTTATTTCATTATCAATCCATCCGCCAAAAACGGCCGGTCCGTGTCCATTTGGAAGCAGCTGCAACCGCTGCTGGATCGGGAAGGAATCGCATATAAGGCGTATTGGACGAGCCGAAAGGGAGAAGGAAAGGAAATCGCCCGACGAATCGGCGAGGAAAGCGTTGAGCCGACGGTGATCGCGGCGGTCGGGGGCGATGGGACAGTGCATGAAGTGGTGAACGGAGCGGGTTCGTTTCCGCACGTTGCGATTGGCTGCATTCCCGCCGGAACGGGAAACGACTTTGTCCGCGGTTTCCGTCTTGCCCGAAAACCGAAACAGGCGCTCCGACGGCTGTTGAGTGGCGTTCGATCCGGCAAGGATTTGGCTTTCGATCTCGGCCGTTTTGCAAGCAGCGCCGTACCGGACGGCGTGTTTGTCAACAGCATCGGCTGCGGCTTTGACGCCCATATCGCCCGCACGGCCAACCGTTCAAAATGGAAAGGGCGGCTGAATCGTTTTGGACTCGGTTCGTTCACTTATGTGTTTTATTTAGTAAGAGAGTTGTTTCGCTATCAACCAGTTGACCTTGATATTTGTGTGGATGGACAGAATTATTCGTTTTTGAAGGCCTGGCTGGCAACGGTTTCGAATCACCCATACTACGGTGGCGGAATGCGCATCGCTCCGTCCGTCCAGGCCGATGACGGCTTGCTTCATGTGACGGTCGTCGGGCCGATGCCGCGTTGGAAAATTCTTGCGCTGTTTTTAACCGTATTTTGGGGCGGGCATGTACGAATGAAAGAAGTTTGCGTGTTCACTGGTCGGAACGTGCGCATCCGCCCTGCCGCTCCTGTCCCGATCCACGCGGATGGCGAGGATGCAGGAGAAGGGGAAGTATTCGCTTGGATTGAGCCGGGGCGTTTGCGGGTCATTGGCGTGAAAACCAGGTGAGTGATTCACTCGTATACTAATAAAGAAGCAAGTAGACGTAAGGAGGGCGAGGGATGGGGAAGCGGATCGTCATGCTTGATGTCGTGTTGTATGTCGTATTTCCGATCGTTCTCTGACATGCGTTGCGCGGGCCGGTCGGGGAGTATGGGGCGATGCTCATTTGCACCGTGCCGGGAGCGGTTTATACCGTTTATCGCTATTGGCTCATTCGCAAAGTGCAATGGTTCGGCACGTTTTTGATTGTCAATCTGGCGGTTAGTACGCTATTGAACGTGTTGGCTGGATCAGCGTTGCAAATGTTATGGAACGATGTATGGTACTCGATCGTTTTGGCTGTCTGTTTTCTGGTGACTGTTGTGGTAAGGCGGCCGGTGATGCTTTATTTTTCCCTTGATTTTGTGGAAATGCAGGGAGCTCCGCGCTCGGTGATGAAAAAGCGGTTTTTGGAACGTGATGTGTTTCCTCTTTTTCAATGGATCACCGTTGGCTTTGCCCTGCGCGATGGATTGCTGGCGGCAATCAAAGCGCATTTGATTATTCGCTATGGCATCGAGGCGTTTGACCGAGCGATTGTGATTCGCGAAGTGATTAGCTGGGGATTTACGATCCTCTGTATTTTGGGGTTTATTAGAATTTCGAATATTCTGAATGATGGAAGCAAGAGCAATGAAGCGAGCGGTTAAGGCGGAGGTGAAAGAACAATGGAACGACGATGTCCATTATTGTCAAGGAGAAAGGGCTGTTTCCCGTTCGCTTCGGAAAACAGCCCTTGCTTTAGCAACAGCTTCAAAACGGAACTTATTTTTTGTTCTTTTCTTCCTTGTCTTGTTTTCCATGGGCCGGGGAATGGTCGTTTTTCACCTGCGGTTTGGCTGTTTGTTTCCGAGGTTGTGAAACAGAGACAGAGGAGCGGAACGCTGCTTGCTGCTTCGCTATAACGATTTCGCCGTTGGCGCGCCTTTTTTCGACTGTAGGTGCGAAAAATCAGGCGAAAGAAGCAGAAAAATAGGAAAGAAAGGGAAACGGTGAGATTTCCTTCACGGTTTGGCGGTCAGCCGCCTATTTGATATAATGGAAACAAGTTTGGCAAAGACGATATCCAAGGCGGCTCCTGCCAATTTGTTTGGTGGGAGTTTGTTTTTGCGATGAGCGCCCGGCAGGGGAAAACGGGATGGCCAATGCCATGCCGAGCGAAAACGAAAGGAGCAAACCGGTCATGACGGAGCGGGTGAATGACATTGTTGATGTTTGTTTATTAGCGGGAAAATTGATGCTTGAAAGCGGTGGGGAGACGTACCGGGTGGAAGATACGATGGGGCGCATCGCCGCTGCGTTCGGTGTTTCCCGCTCTCACAGCTATGTGACACCAACGGGCATCATGTTTTCCGTTGAGGGAACGAATGTAACACGGTTTATTCGCATTTCCGAGCGTTCGACCGATTTATCCAAGGTGGCGCTTGTCAACCACATTTCCCGCCGCATCAGCAACGGCGAACTGTCACTCGACGGAGCGCGCAAAGAACTGGAACGCGTTCAGCAGCAACCACTCGGTTATCCGTTTTGGCAGCAAACTGCTGCCGCAGCGGCGGCGAGCGCTTGTTTTGCCTCGTTGTTAGGCGGCATGAATCATTTTCCCCCTTCCCTTCTTTCCGGTGGAATGGCGTTTTGGTGTTTTGAAATGATGCATCGGCTCGTGAAAATCCGGTTCTTCGCTGAATTTTTTGCCTCTTTTGTCGCCGGTGGGATCGTGCTGTTGATGGAAAGGGCTGGATTGGTCGGAGACGTAGGAAACATGATGATTGGCTCAGTGATGCCGCTTGTCCCGGGGCTGGCGATTACCAATGCGGTGCGCGACTTGATGGCCGGCCATTTGATCGCCGGTTTGTCGCGCGGTGCAGAGGCGTTTTTAACCGCGTTTGCGATCGGCACCGGCATTGCCTTTATTTTATCGATTCGTTAGCAGGGAGTATCGATGATGATTGTGCAGCTGTTGCTTAGCTTTGTGGCGTCATCGCTGTTTGGCGTCATTTTCAATATTCCGAAACGATTGCTGCCGCACAGCGGATTTGTCGGCATGAGCGGCTGGGCGATGTATATGGCCGCTGCCCGGTCGGGGATAGACGGTGTCGCCGCCACGTTTGTTGCGGCGTTTTTCGTCGCTTTTTTAAGCAGCGGGTTTGCCCGCCGCTATCGAACGCCGGCGACGATTTTTATCGTCCCTGGCATTCTTCCGCTCGTGCCGGGCGGAACAGCGTTTGAGGCGATGCGCCATGTTGTCATGAACGATTACAATGCGGCGATTTCACTAGCGGCAAAAGCGTTCATGATTTCTGGGGCGATTGCGATGGGGCTCATTTTTTCTGAGGTCGTCAACCAACTGGTAAAGCGTCGCCCTTAATTGCACGTGTCTGTTTTTTCCAATCGTTTGCCTATCGTTGTATTTGTTTGTTTGAATATTATAATGAATATAACTATGTTTTTTCTATCGATTTTTAAACAGCGGGGGAGAGCGGAATGAAAGAAATCATCGAGCAGATGAAAGCGGAGCTATGGGAGATTTTCGATCACCTTCATCGCCATCCAGAAATCAGTTGGGAAGAGTGGCAAACGACCGAATTTCTTCGGCGGGAGTTGGAGCGCGAAGGGTATCGGGTGCGGACGTTTGCCGATTGTCCGGGCGTGGTGGCAGAAATCGGCGCCGGCCCGTTTACGGTCGGGGTGCGCAGCGATATGGACGCCCTTTGGCAAGAAGTGAACGGCGTTTGGCAGCCGAACCATGCGTGCGGGCATGACGCCCATATGACGATCGTGCTCGGGGTGGCGAAACTGCTTCGCCGCATCGGCTATGAGCCGCCGGGGACGCTGCGGTTTTTGTTCCAGCCGGCCGAGGAGAAAGGAACAGGGGCGTTAAAGCTGATCGAAAAAGGGGCGGTTGACGGCGTGTCGTTTTTATACGGCATTCATCTGCGGCCGATTCAAGAAGTGAAAGGCGGATATGCGGCGCCGGCGATCATCCATGGGGCGGCGCAATGCATCGAAGGGCGGATTCGCGGCGTGGCGGCACATGCCGCGCGGCCGCATTTAGGCGTCAACGTCATTGAAGTCGGCAGCGCCATTGTCCAAGAGCTCGGCAAAATTCATATCGACCCACAAGTGCCAGCGTCGATCAAAATGACGAAGTTTCACGCCGGTGAAAAAGATGCGAACACGATCCCGGACTACGCGGAGTTTGCCCTTGATTTGCGGGCGCAAACGAACGAGGCGATGGAGCGGCTCGTCGAGGGGTTGCGCCATGTGATCAACGGGGTCGCTGCGATTTACGGAGCTGATATTGAGCTTGTTGAGCGGACGCGCATCGTCGCCGCTGATCCTGATCCAGATGCTGTGCGGCTGATGGAGGAGGCGATTATCACGACTTTGGGGACGGAAAAATGCGTTCCGCCGGTCGTGACGTCGGGAGGAGAGGATTTCCATTTTTATTCCTTTAAAAAACCGGAGCTGAAAACAACGATGCTCGGATTGGGCTGCGACTTGCGTCCGGGGCTCCATCACCCGAACATGACGTTCCGGCGCGATGATTTGCTTTCTGGCGTGGAAATTTTGGCGCGGGTTGTGATGAACACATTTGCGACGTTTGCGCCGCAGGGGGAGAACGAGCATGCCTCTGTCGCTGCAAATCCTTGAGACGATCGAACAGTTAAAAGAAATGGCCAAGCTTGAGGAGGAGATTTGGGGAACGGCGCCGGTTCCGCTCCATCAAACGCTGACGGTGGCGAAAAACGGGGGCATTATCATCGGGGCGTATGCGGACGGGAAGCTTGTCGGCTTTGTCTACAGCTTTCCTGGGTTTCGAAACGGGGAAGTGTATCTTTGTTCCCATATGATGGGGATTGCCGCTCCGTTTCGTGATCAAGGGATTGGCTACCGATTGAAAATGAAGCAGGCAGAAGAAGCGCGGCGGCGCGGCTACCGGAGCATCCGTTGGACGTACGATCCGCTGCAAAGTCGGAACGGCTATTTGAACTTGGCCAAGCTTGGGGCCCTTGGCGTCGAGTATGTGGAAAACTGCTACGGCGAAATGAATGACGCGTTGAACGGTCAACTGCCGTCCGACCGTTTCATTGTCGAATGGCGGCTTGATGAGCGCCCGACCGGGGAGCGGAGCTTGGCTAAAGCTGATCTTCTCAAGGACAGAGGTCTGACGGTGCTCGAGGCAGGTCAAAGGGCTGACGGCCTGTTGCGGCCGGTGCCCAGAGACATCGATGAAACAGCGGCGCCGTTGTTGTTGGCTGCTGTTCCGCTTGACTTTCCGCAACTGAAAGAGCGGGATCTCGCGCTGGCGCTTGAGTGGCGGCTGGCGACGCGCTCTCTGTTTCAGCGGCTGCTCACGGAAGGCTGGATTGCCGCCGGCGCTTGGCGCCGTTCCGGGGAGCCGGCGATGCACTACATATGGGTGAGGAGAAACGAATGGCTGCCGCAGAAAGGGGAAGAGGAATGACGATCAACATCGAGTACGTCATATTGCGCCATTTGCAAATGGAGTTGAAGGCGCCGTTTACAACGAGCTTTGGCACGTTTCAAACGAAAGAGTTTATTTTAGTGGAAGTCGTGGATTGCGACGGCGTTTCCGGCTGGGGCGAATCGGTCGCGTTTTCCGTCCCATGGTACAGCGAGGAAACGGTGAAAACGAACTGGCATATGCTTGAAGAGTTTCTCGTGCCGCTCTTGTTTTCGAAGCCGCTTAGGCATCCAGCGGAATTGCCAGAGCGCTTTGCCGCCATCCGCCAAAACAACATGGCGAAAGCGGCGCTTGAGGGAGCGGTATGGGATTTGTATGCCAAGCGGCTTGGCGTTCCGCTTTGTCAAGCTCTCGGGGGAACGAAAAAGGAAATTGAAGTCGGCGTCAGCATCGGCATCCAGCCGACGGTCGACGATCTGCTTCAGGTGATTGAGCGGTATGTGGCGCAAGGGTACCGGCGGATCAAAGTGAAGATCAAACCGGGATGGGATGTTGATGTCATTCGCGACGTGCGGCGCGCGTTTCCTGACGTGCCGCTCATGGCGGATGCCAATTCGGCGTATACGCTCGCTGACGCCAAGCGGCTTCAGGCGCTTGATGAATTTGGGCTGATGATGATCGAACAGCCGCTCGCCGCTGACGATCTTGTCGATCACGCCCGGCTGCAGCCGCTTCTTAAGACGCCGATTTGCCTTGATGAAAGCATTCGTTCATATGACGATGCGCGCAAGGCGCTTGACCTTGGCAGCTGCCGCATCATCAACATCAAAATCGGGCGCGTCGGCGGGCTTTGGGAGGCGAAGCGCATCCACGATCTTTGCGCTGAGCGAGGCGTTCCGGTCTGGTGCGGGGGGATGCTGGAAGCAGGGGTCGGGCGCGCCCACAATATTGCGATCACGACGTTGGAAAACTTCGCGCTTCCCGGCGACACCGCCGCGTCGTCCCATTATTGGGAGCGGGATATTATCACGCCGGAAGTCGAGGTGCACAACGGCTTGATCCGCGTGCCGAACGCCCCGGGCATCGGCTATGACGTCGACCGCCGCCAAGTTGAGCGGTATACGCAGTTTGCCAAGTTGTTCCATCGTGCGCCGACGGCATAAAGCTGATCACATCCAACCTTATGCGGAGTTTACATAAAAAGGAAGAGAAAAAGGATAATAAGGACTATTGACGTTGACGTTAGTGATGCCGAAAATTTCTTGGAGTTGAGCAAAAAATTGATGAAATACTGCTAATTGGGGCTGACCCAAAACGCATTCGCGTTTTGGATCAGCCCCTTCTTCGTTGTGTTACACGCGCCCGATCCCGGTATTCGCTTTGACGACAATTTCCGTATATTTCTTTTCATCTGCTTTTTTCGACGAGACGAGCGTGCCGACGATGGCGCCGATAAAGCCGAGCGGAATCGAGATGATGCCGGGGTTGGCAAGCTTAAAGAGCGGTTCGCCAACGAAAATGGCGGCACCCGGCTGCGGCGACCAGACGTTCGGGCTGAAGAAGACGAGCACTAAGGCGCTGATGAGCCCGACCAGCATACCTGTAATTGCTCCGGTGGTGTTAAAGCGGCGCCAGAAAATCGTAAAGACGATCGTCGGCAAGTTGGCGCTCGCCGCGACGGCAAACGCGAGCGACACGAGGAAGGCGACGTTCATTTTTTGCGCGAACAGCGCTAACAAAATCGATAATACGGAAACGCCGACCGATGCCCAGCGGGCAGCGAGCATTTGTTCTTTTTCCGTCGCTTGGCCGCGCCGCAAAATATGGCTGTAAAAGTCATGGGCAAACGCCGAGGCGGCTGACAGAACAAGCCCGGCGACAACCGCCAAAATGGTCGCAAACGCTACGGCAGAGACGAAAGCGAACAAGAAATCTCCGCCAAGGGCTTCTGCCAACAGCGGGGCGGCCATATTGCCGGCCGGGTTGGCGGCGACGATTTTGTCATAGCCGACAAACGCGGCGGCGCCAAACCCTAAAAAGATCGTCATTACGTAGAAAATCCCGATGATCCATGTCGCATAAACGACCGATTTGCGCGCAGTCGGGGCGTCTTTGACCGTAAAGAAGCGGATCAAAATGTGCGGCAGCCCGGCCGTCCCCAAAACGAGCGCCAAGTTTAATGAAATCGTGTCAAGAGGATCTTTAAACTTGTTGCCCGGGTTTAAAAACGCTTCGCCAAGCGGTGTCGCGGTTTTGACTTCATGGAACATTTTGGCGATGCTGAAATCGAATTTAGCAAAGACGATGATGGAAATGATAAACGTACCGACCATCAATAAGACGGCTTTGACGATTTGCACCCAGCTCGTTGCTGTCATGCCGCCGAAGACGACGTACACCGTCATCAAAACGCCGACGATCAAGACGGAATAAACGTAGTCTAAGCCCAACAGAAGCTTGATGAGGCCGCCGGCGCCGACAAGCTGGGCGATCATATAGAAGATCGAGATGGCGATCGTATTCAAAGCAGCGACGCCGCGCACTTTCTTATCATCAAAACGGGCGGCGATCATATCGGCCATCGTGTACTTGCCGAGGTTGCGAAGCGGCTCGGCAACGATGTATAAGACGACAAGATAGGCGACAAGGAAGCCGATGCTGTAAAAGAAGCCGTCAAATCCAGTCAGTGCGATCATGCCGGCAATTCCTAAGAAGGATGCCGCGGACATATAGTCGCCGGCGATGGCGAGCCCGTTTTGCCAACCGGTGAGGCTGCTGTCAGCGGTGTAAAATTCGCTCGTCGTTTTCGTTCGCTTTGAGGCGTAGTACGTAATGACGAGCGTCAAGGCGACGATGACGAGGAAGAGGAAAAAGGCCAACCCGTGCATTAGGCGTTTCCCCCTTCCTGCGCTTCTCGCTTCACTTGCTCGACGATTTCATCCAATTGCGCAGCGCGCTTCGAATAAAGGATGCATAAGGCCCATGTCATGACAAATTGCGCAAAGGCAAACAGCCAAGCCCAGCTGACCGGCCCGACCGCCGGCGCATTCAACGCTTTCGAGTAGGACGTCAACACTGGAAGGGCGAAGTAAAAGACGAAGAAAAAGATGGTCGCTGGAATGATAAATCGTTTCTTCGCCTGAACGAGCCCACGGAACGAAGCGGATTGGGCGATTGCTTCATAGTTGATGCCCGCCTGTCCAGCCAACGATTCCTTTTTCACTGCCATAGTGATCCCTCCTCGTTCGTGTTTAAAGCGTTTTCATAAAAGCGGAGCGACAGAACCTGTAATACAACAGGGGCAATCTTCCTCCCTTCTGTCACAAATTTGTCACACACTTATTATATATTTATCTGAAAAATTTGTAAATTGTTTTTTTTGATATTTATTAAAATAGTTTTTTTAGCTTTGCTGCGTCAAAGGGAAAAATTTTTTTGTTGTTTTTCTTATTTTCGCACTTTACAAAAAAACAAGGATCATGTAGAATGACAACTGTATTCGACAATAAAATTCAACAATTTTCTACAAAAAACGACAAGGGGAGACATCTATGAATTTGTTTCGTAAAAAACCGATTCAGTTGCTCATGAAAGAATCGGGAGTGAAAGGAGCCTCGCTGCGAAAAGAGCTAGGCGCCTTCGACTTGACGATGCTCGGCATCGGCGCCATTATTGGGACAGGCATTTTCGTCCTGACCGGGGTGGCGGCGGCGGAACATGCCGGTCCAGCTCTTGTTCTTTCGTTCATTTTATCCGGATTGGCATGCGTGTTTGCGGCGCTTTGTTACGCTGAGTTCGCCTCGACGGTCCCAGTGTCTGGGAGCGCATACACATACAGCTATGCGACATTCGGTGAATTATTCGCTTGGATTTTAGGCTGGGATTTGATTTTGGAATACGGGGTTGCTTCGTCGGCGGTCGCCGTCGGTTGGTCCGGCTATTTTCAAGGGCTGCTTGCTGGTTTTGGCATCGAGCTGCCGAAGGCGTTGACGAGTGCGTATGATCCGGCGAAAGGAACGTTCATCGATTTGCCGGCCATTCTCATCATTTTGTTCATTACATTTTTGTTGAACTTGGGCGCAAAAAAATCAGCCCGTTTCAATACGATCGTCGTCTTTATTAAAGTGGCTGTCATCTTGCTTTTCTTGGCGGTTGGCGTTTGGTATGTCAAGCCGGAAAACTGGACGCCGTTTATGCCGTATGGATTCTCTGGCGTGGCGACCGGCGCCGCGACGGTGTTTTTCGCTTACATCGGCTTTGATGCAGTGTCGACTGCGGCGGAGGAAGTGCGCAATCCGCAGCGCAACATGCCGATTGGCATCATCGTCTCGTTGCTTGTGTGCACATTGTTGTATATTGCGGTTTCGCTCGTATTGACAGGCATCGTTCCGTACGAGCAGCTCAACGTGAAAAACCCGGTGGCGTTTGCGTTAAACTATATCCACCAAGACTGGGTCGCCGGCTTTATTTCGCTTGGAGCGATCGCCGGCATTACGACCGTGCTCCTTGTGATGATGTATGGGCAGACGCGTCTCTTCTACGCCATCAGCCGCGACGGTTTGCTGCCGAAAGTGTTTGCTCGCATCAGCCCGACCCGCCAAGTGCCGTATGTGAACACGTGGCTGACTGGAGCGGCCGTTTCGGTATTCGCCGGCATCATCCCGCTCAACAAATTGGCGGAACTGACGAACATCGGTACGCTCTTTGCCTTTATCACCGTCTCGATCGGCGTGTTGGTGTTGCGTAAAACGCAACCGGACTTAAAGCGGGCATTCCGCGTTCCGTTTGTCCCGGTCGTTCCGATTTTGGCTGTCTTATTCTGCGGCTACCTCGTTCTTCAGCTTCCGGCGACGACATGGATCGGTTTTGTCTCGTGGTTGTTGATCGGTTTAGTTATTTACTTTATCTACGGCCGCAAGCATAGTGAGCTGAATGAAATGGCACGGACTGAAGAAAAGGCTGGATGAGCGGCCAAACAATGAAAAGGGGGCTGTCCCAATGGGGAAACAGCCCCTTTTTCCATTTCGTCAAACTTTTCGGCAACACCGCGTTTCACCCCTTTTTCATTAAGATGGGAAAAACACCTGATTTTTTGCCGCTGGAAGGCGTGTGCTCGGCGGCGTTGGGTTCTTTTGGGGACCTGTGTTCACTTGCACATTTTGAAAAAATTCCCTTTGAACGACGGCCATATTTGGTTTACGATGTGCGAATAGTATAAAGAACGAGCGTCAGTCCGGCTTGTATAAGTGTTCTGGAGTTGGATGAAGAGTTCGTCACTGTATTGACGCCGGAAGGGGAATTTCTCCGATTGAAAAAAGAAAAAGAATGCGAGATTGGAGAAGAGGTCAAAGCGAATGCGGTTGGCCGTCCTTTTCCGTTTCGCCGCCGTTCGTTTCGATATGCGCTCATAAGCGTTCTAACGGCGGCCACGGTGCTTCTGGCGACTTGGATTCAATGGCCTTCCAATGCGGTGTACGCATACATGTCGATCGACATCAACCCAAGCATGGAAGCGGGCGTCGACGCGGAGCTGCGCGTGTTGACGCTGAAGGCTTACAATGAGGAAGGAAAGAAGGTGCTGGCGGCGCTTCCTTCATGGAAACGTCAACCGTTTTCTTCGGTAACGAAACAAATCATTGCGTTAAGCGAACAAAAGGGGTATTTAAAGAAAGGCGGGGAAGTGCTTATTACGACGGTGGAGAGGGAGCGCGACGCCTCTTCGGCGCGGAAGCTGTCTGCAGCGCTCGCGGAAATCCAGCGGTCAGTGGCGGATGACCGGATTGTCATTACCACGGCCAATAGTACGATGGCAGTGCGCAACCAAGCTGTCAAACGGGGGATGACAACCGGAAAACTATTGCAAATCGAGAAAAAGGTGAAACCGGCTGCGCCAGCATCTGTCCGCTCGGCAGATGGAAACGGCCGGAAAGGAGAAGATTGGAAAGATAAGGCCAAAGGCGGAGAAAAAGAAAACAAAACGCCAGCGGCCAAAGAACAACCGACACAACAGCCGTCAAAGAAACAGAACCATAACGAGTCAAACCCGAAGCCATCAAAAAACGAAAAACAGCCGCCGCGCAAGCAGAAACATTCTCATCCGACCAAAGGAAGCCTTTCTCCTGAAAAAGAGAGTTATGCGAAATGGAAAAGCCATGGGAACGCCCGTCCGCTGCGGCCAGGCGCTCATTATGAAAAGAAAAAGGAGAATGGGGGCGACAGCGGCAAGGAGGGACATCGCCGCCCAGCCGACGCCCACCGCCATTCGAAAGCGATGGATGCCAAAACGAAAAAAGCCGAGTGATTCCGCTCGGCTTTATTCCGTTTTTCGGCCTGCCAGCTCGCTTTGCGCTTGGGCGACAAGCCGTTTCGTAATTTCTCCGCCGACGGAGCCGTTGGCGCGCGAAACCGTGCCAGCCCCGAGCTGTACGCCAAACTCTTGGGCGATTTCGTACTTAATTTGTTCCAACGCTTGTTCGATGCCTGGAACAAGCAGTTTGTTGCTTCCGCGTGCCATAGTGTCTGCCTCCTTTATCATTATTATTTTGGTGTGGCATGATTAGTATAGGCGAATGGACCACAAGGTATTGGTGGGAATTAAAGGGGGAGGAGCCAAAACGCGATTCACAAGCTTCCATCCCTATTTGTTTTCGGCTCACTCATATGCATGCAGAGAACAGACGATCAGTCATTTGAGTGAGGGCCATTTACACTTTTAAGCCGCATGCTGTACGAAAAAACGTACATCATATTAGGTGAAATATAGACTCAAGTAGGAAAGGAACCTAAAGCGATGGAATGGACGATGCGGCTGCCAAAACGGACGGAAAGACAGACTGGGCGGGGATGGGCGGTCGCTGCGCTCGCCTCAATTCCGCTTGTGATGACGTTGGGCAATTCGATGCTTATCCCGGTGCTGCCGGTGATGGAAAGAGAGCTCGGCATTACGCCGCTGCAATCGAGTTTGTTCGTTACGATGTATTCCGTTGTCGCCATTTTATTGATTCCGCTGACCGGTTATATGAGCGACCGCATCGGGAGGAAAAAGGTAATCATTCCGAGCCTCTTGTTGGCGGCCGCTGGCGGGGGGCTGGCCGGGTGGGCCGCTTGGCGGATGGAAGACCCGTACGGATGGATGATTGCCGGGCGCATGTTGCAAGGGCTCGGGGCGGCAGGGGCGTTTCCGATCGTTTTGCCGCTTGTTGGTGATTTGTTTCCGGATGATGATGAGGCGAGCCGCTGGTTGGGAGTGGTTGAAACGGCGAATACGTTTGGCAAAGTGTTGAGCCCGATTCTCGGGGCGATGCTGGCCGGGATTGTTTGGTTTTTGCCGTTTTTTTCGTTTCCCGTCTTTTGTCTGCTGTCAGCGGCGCTGATGATTTGGTCCGTCCAAGCGTCGGTGCGGCGGGAGCAGCCGCAGCCGTTTCGGGATTTTGCCGCAGCGGTGGCGGCGATTTTCCGCCGTGAAGGGCGCTGGCTTGTTGGTGTTTTTATGATCGGTGGTTTATTGATGCTCGTGTTATTTGCCTTTTTGTTTTTTCTTTCCAACCGTCTTGAAGACGTTTATCGCATTGATGGAATCAAGAAAGGATGGATGCTCGCCATCCCGCTCGGAGCGCTCTGCCTCGCCTCATTTGCCGCTGGGAAGGCGATTGGCGACCGGAAAAAACGGATGAAATGGGGAGCGGTCGCCGGTTGCCTCTTGTCAGCTGCATCGTTGGCCATCATTTCGTTTCATCCGTCTCTCTCTGTTTGGATGGCGTTGTTTTCGGCTGCCGGCATCGGCATTGGCGCCGCGCTTCCATGCCTGGATGCGCTGATTACGGAAGGAATTGAGAGAAGCGAGCGTGGGACGGTGACGTCATTTTACAGTTCACTTCGATTTATCGGGGTGGCTGCCGGACCGCCGCTGGCGGCATGGCTGATGAAAAATGGTGCAAGTTGGCTTCTTTTGGTGCTCAGCGCACTAGCACTGATCGCCGGTAGCATGGCTGTTTGGCTCATTCATCCAGAACACGCTCAAAGAGAAAAGCTGTCATGAAGGGAAATATGGGACAGTGGGGCGTTTTCAATTTCCCTCTTTCTTGCCGAATGAAAGCCTCTGGATCAGATGATGACAGACGGAAGATGTACCGGCTATGGAGACGCGTGAACTACTCCCGCTTCGCTTTGCTTGAAGCGGGAGTCTTCTTTCGGAACTATGATAAAACGCACCTGAACGAGGCATGATAAGAAAAAATGCGAAAGGAGGATGGGTGTGGCCAACGTCGCATTTCCAGTCGCCCGTCTTCATGACGGGACGCTTCGCCAACTCCAGCAGCTCGAACAGCGGCTGCGTGAAGAAACAGGAGAAGAAATTGTGCTTGTCGCTTATGAGCGGAAAACGGTTGATGAGGAGGAGACGAAACGATGATGAAGCGAAAAGTGAAATTTGACGCAGCGAAAAACAACAATAAAACGCCAACGGAAAGTTTGCCGGATACCGAATTTGCGGCACAATACGCCGGCGAGGAGGACATGATCCGCGGCGCGAACCGCAATTCGAAAAAAGGGCGCCAAGGAGGCGGCGATGGGTAAAGAGCATAAGGAGCGGCCCGCTCGAACGAATGAAGAAATAGCGTTTGAATGGGGCGATTTCGCTGCTTATCAGCCGTTTTGGCTGATCGAGGAGCAAAAGCAAGCAAAGGAGAAGGAGACAAAACAAAAAGAGCCGCCGCGGTGAGGCTGCCGTTTTGATGGGATTGGATCGGTGGGCGGACAAAGAAGAGCGCTGGAAACAGCGCTCTTTTTCGCTTGGGCGTTCAAGCCGATGCGGATGACGTGAACAGGGTGGAAAGCGGTGCAGAAAAGACCGTAGCTCCTGTGCCAGACGGGTCGAAATAGGCGACGATGGCCGTTGGCGCAAACGAGAGCTGCTTCGCGGCGATATAGCGGCCGACATCGACCGGCACGATTTCAACGACCGTATGTTTAAACAATTCCTTTTCCCCGAGCCCGAGGGCGGCAAAGTCCTCCCCAAGCGCCTCGGGGCGCTCAAGCAGCGCGCGGTAGACGGTCGTGCGCGTCGTTTTCTCCGTTTTTTCTTCCCACCACGGCTTGCGCGGCTTATGCTTTTGTCCACGCAAGTAGTCGTATTTCATGAGCGATTCGGCGACAGGCAAGGCATCTGACGCACACGTACGTAAAAACTCATGCAAGCGGCGGAATAAATCCTCAAGCTGATGGCCGATGCGCGCCCAGCCGCGCTCATCCCAATACGCGCCAAACTGCTGGAAAAAGTCAAACGGCGATGGGAACACATCGGTCACCAAGTACTCGATCGTTTCGTTCATTCGATGGGCGTTCCAATACTTTTCGAGCACGTCTTCCACTTGCTTGATGCGGATGACGTCATCAAACGACAAGACGTTGTTGGCGAGCACTTCGTATGGCGCATGGTCCATATACACATAGCCGTACTCCTCGGCGCGCAGGCGCAGCCCAGTGCCGCGCAGCAGTTTCAAAAAGCCAAGCTGCAGTTCTTCCGGGCGAAGGGCGAACACGTCGTTAAACGTCTTTCGGAACGAGTTGTAGTCTTCTTCGGGCAGACCGGCGATCAAATCCAAATGCTGGGCGATTTTCCCGCCTTCTTTAATCATCGTCACCGTTCGCGCCAGCTTGGCGAAGTTTTGCTTGCGCATAATGAGACGGTTCACTTCGTCGTTTGTCGACTGGACGCCGATTTCAAAGCGGAACAGCCCGGGCGGCGCCTCCTTGTTTAAAAACTCGATGACCTCCGGGCGCATAATGTCGGCGGTAATTTCAAACTGAAATACCGTTCCCGGTACATGTTCGTCAATTAAAAAGCGAAACATGTCCATTGCATAGCTGCGGCTGATGTTGAACGTCCGGTCGACGAACTTGATCGTCCGCGCTCCGTGCTTCATTAAATAGCGCAAATCATCCTTAATTTTTTCACGGTCAAAATAGCGGACACCTACTTCAATCGAGGACAGGCAAAATTGGCAGCTGAACGGGCAGCCGCGGCTTGTCTCCACATAGATGATCCGGTTCGGAAGATGTGGGATGTCTTCCGGAAAGCGAAACGGCGACGGCATATCAGCAAGGCGGAGCTTGTTCCGTTGTGGATTCATGACGATGCGGTCTCCATCGCGAAACGCCAGCCCCGCGACATCAGCCACTTCTTTGCGGCCTTCTAAGGCAAAGAGCAGCTGTTTAAACGTTTCTTCTCCTTCACCGATGACGATAAAATCAAACTCCGGCACTTGTTCCATCCATTCGCGCACATCGTACGACACTTCCGGGCCGCCAGCGACGATGATGACGTCCGGAGCTGCTTTTTTCAACAGCTTAACGACTTTGATCGTCTCTTCAATATTCCAAATGTAGCAGCTGAAACCGACGACATCCGGACGGCGTTGGTACAAATCCGTCACAATGTTCAGCACCGGGTCTTTGATCGTATATTCAACGAGCTTGACGTCAAACTCTGGCTGTGCGTATGCTTTTAAATAGCGGATGGCCAAATTCATATGAATGTATTTCGCGTTTAATGTTGTACAGACGATGTTCATCGCAGCAAAACCCCTTTGCTGATAGATGCAATTTGAAACTTTTTCATTTGCAGCTTTTACAGAGCCAATCGGCCTTTGATTGACTGTCGGGCGGGTGAGCAACAACGCTTCCTGACCGACGCATAGGGCGTAAAGTGGGTGATTGTTCGATCTTCCATCGCTTCTTGGCGCGACGGAGGAAAGTTACAGGTTTGGTTTTGTCAGCCGAGAAAATAGACAAAGTTGTTTTTTCGTCAAGGATCTGTTGCCCTTTTTCGCTGCATCTATGATTCATACTAACCTTATTATTATAATGCAGTTTAGCCAAACAAAGAAGCAAAAAAACTTGTCGAACATTGCGGAAAAGATTTTTCGAAAATCTTCGTGAATTAAAGGAGGAGTAAATTTTTCCATAGCGAATATATATTTAGTTGATATGGTTTGAATAGACAAGGAGAGATGGATATGGCCCAAAGCCTTTCTCCTCGGGAAGAACAAAATGCATCGCCGGATGTGCGGTTGCTTGAAGAGGAAAATCGGCGGCTAAAAGAGCGGTTGAACAGCTATTCGGTCATTTTCGAGCGGTCGCTCGATGCGATCGTTATTTTAAATAAAAACGGTGAATTTGTCGATGTGAACGAAGCGGCGTGCAAGCTGTTTGAGATGGATAAGTTTTCGTTGATCGGCCATTCGTTTTCTTCGTTCCTCGAACTCGTGCCGCCCGATATTTTGCTGTTTCAGCGCTCGATGCTGCAAAAGTTCGGTTCGTTCAGCGATGAACTGCTCATCAAGCTGCCGGACGGCAAAGTGAAGCATGTGGAATTTTCGATGAAAAAGGATGTGTTCGACGAATTTGACCTTGTCATGATGCGCGACATCTCAGCCCATAAGGCGCTTGAGCGCGAACGCATCATTCATGAGTTTTTGTTTCGCGACGTATTCAACCGCGCCGTTGACGGCATCGTCATTTTCGATGAATTTGGGCGGTTTATCGATGTCAATCCGGCGTTTTCGATGAGCTTGAACTTGGAAAAAGGCAAACTGCTCAATTTGTCGTTTCAGCAGTTCGTCGCCCGCGAATGCGCCAATGAGTTCGCTCGGCTGCTCGCGGAAGTGAAAGAAAAGGGAACGGCCAAAGGCGAGTTGTCGCTTGTCCGCCCGGACGGAACGGTGAAAATGTTTGAGCTGACGGCGACTTCCAACGTCTATAGCGGGTTTTACATGGCCATTATGCGCGATGTGACAGAAAGAAAAAATATGGAAATCAAGTTGCAAAAAAGCGAAGAACGGTTCCGGGCTATTTTCGAACAAGCGCATGAGGCGATCCTCATTTGGGACGATTTTGGCTACATATTGAACGCCAATCCGGCGGCGAGCCGGACGTTTGAGCTGCCCTTGAATTTGCTTGTGCGCCGCAATTTGTTTGATTTTGTCGACTATGGGGACGAAAAGGTGAAACGCATTTTCAGCGAGTTCCGCCGCAAAGGGGAAATCCGTGACGAGCTGACGTTTCATATGCCGAACGGTGAGGATAAGCAGCTCGAGTTCACAATGAAAAAAGGAGCGATCGACGGGTACCACCTGACGATTTTCCGCAATGTGAGCGAGCGGCGGAAAATCGAGCGCGAGTTGCGCGAAAGCGAGCAAAAGTTCCGGAGCATTTTCGATCATGCGATGGATGGCATTTTGCTTTGGGATGCGCAGCATCGGATCATCGACGCCAATCCGGTTGTCTGCGGCATTTTTTCCGCCGAAAAGGAGGCGCTGCTTGGCCGGATGGTGGTCGAGCTCGTTCCGGAGCGGGCGCGCCGCCAGCTCAATAAGCTGCTTCAACAATGCCAACGCACCGGCGAAGCGAGCGGCGAGGTCGAATTTTTCGACGAGGGAAAAGGGAGAATTATTGAGTTTTCACTGAAAAAGGAAGTGATTCCCGGCGTCGGGATGATGATGCTGCGCGATGTGACCGAGCGCAAGGAGATGGAGCTGCAGCTGCGCAAGTCGGATACGCTCAACGTCGTCGGGGAATTGGCTGCCGGCATCGCCCATGAAATCCGCAATCCGATGACGGCGCTAAAGGGCTTCATTCAGCTGTTGCAAGGAAGCATTGACGGCGACTATTCGATGTATTTTAATGTCATTATGTCGGAATTGAAGCGGATTGAGTCGATCATCACCGAGTTTCTTGTCCTAGCGAAGCCCCAGGCGGTGCAGTACAAACAAAATGATATCTGCAAAATTATGCAAGATACGATCGATTTGATCAGCGCCCAAGCGATGATGCACAACGTGCAAATCATCGCCGACTTCGAGCGCGGGCTGCCGCCGGTGTATTGCGAGCCGAACCAGCTGAAGCAAGTGTTCATCAATATTTTGAAAAACGCCATCGAAGTGATGCCAAAAGGCGGGGACATTACGGTGCGCATCACCCGCGCCGGGTGCTATGTGCGCATCTCCATCACCGACCAAGGATGCGGCATTCCAAAAGATAAAATCAAAAAGCTTGGCGAGCCGTTTTATACGACGAAAGAACGCGGCACCGGCCTCGGCTTGATGGTCAGCTATAAAATCATAGAAGAGCACCAAGGGAAAATTGAAGTGGAAAGCGAAGTCGGCGTCGGCACGACGTTCCATATCACGCTGCCGATCGAACGAATGGAAAGAGAGGACGACGATGACGATTGAATATGCAGTATACCGCTCAGAGCTGCTCGGCGACATTTACATCGCCTCCGACGGCGACGCGATTGTCAAAGTCGAGCTGTTTCCAGAAGAATGGCGCGCGTTCGCCGGCGAACATCCGGCTGTCAAAAGCCAGTCGCCGCTTCTTGAACGCGCGCTTAGGCAGCTGGATGAGTATTTCCACGGTCGACGCCAAGCATTTGACTTGCCGCTGAAGTGGAAGGGAACAGCCTTCCAAGAAGAGGTGTGGGCGGCGCTTTGCCGCATCCCGTATGGCGAGACGGCGACATACGCTGACATCGCCGCGCAAATCGGCCGCCCGAAAGCGGTGCGCGCCGTCGGCCAGGCAAACCGGGCGAATGAACTGTCGATTCTCGTTCCGTGCCACCGTGTTGTCGGCAAAAACGGCGCTCTCATTGGCTATGCCGGAAGCCGCACCGATGTGAAGGCGAAGCTGTTGGAGCTTGAGCGGCGCTACAAGCAGAGAGGCGGTTGCTTTTCAGTTCGCGGAACAGGCATCGGTTCGGGCGGCGTTGCGCGCAGACGAGGAAAGACACAGACGCTGCGTTGAGCAGGCGGGAAGGAAAGTGCCTAGCCGCTTGCCTAGAAAAACGCGTCTGCCCCCGGGGGCGACATCCACGGGGGCGGAGATCGGGCGTTATTTTTTTTGCCAATGCGACAAGGCGAGGGCGCCGACTAAAATGGCGCCTTTTATAATGTCTTGGGCGTAATACGGAACGTTCATCATCGTCAAGCCGTTCAGCAACACGCCCATTAAAATCGAGCCGAACAATGTGCCGATGACGTTCGGCTTGCCGGCGCCAAAGACGGAAAAGCCGATGTAGGCGGCGGCGACGCTGTCCATTAAAAGCGAGGCGCCGGCCGACACTTGCCCGGTGCCGATGCGCGAGGCAAGGACGATGCCGCCTAAGGCCGCAAAAAACCCGCTGATGACGTATGCATATGTCCGATAGCGGTTGACCGGGATGCCTGAGAGCCTTGCCGCCTCGCGGTTTTCCCCGGTCAAATAAAAGAGGCGGCCGGGTTTCGTGTACGTTAAAAACAGATGAGCGGCAATGACGACAAACAGCATAAGCAAGACAGAAAACGGCACGCCGAACAGCTCTCCTTGGCCGATAAATAAAAAGGAAGGAATGAATTTGCCCGGCGCCGTGCCGCCATCGGGCAGCGGCATGTCGTTGTAGATCGAAAACCCTTTCGTATAGGTGAGCTGCACGCCGTTAATGGCGTACATCGTCGCCAACGTCGCGAGCAAGTCCGGCAGCTTGAATTTGACGATCAATAGCGAGTTCAAAAGCCCAACAGCAATGCCGAGCAACAGCGGCACGAGCAAGGTGACGAAAATTTCTTGGCGATATAAAACGAGCGCCGCTGCGCTCGCGATCGTTGCTAGGCTCACCGTCGAGCCGACGGACAAATCGAAGCCATCGACGATGAGCGAAAACGTAATGCCGATCGCCACGAGCGTCACGATCGAAATGGACCGCAAAATGTCACTGAAGTTTTCATACGTAAAAAATCGGTCTTGCGTGATGCCGAAGTAGGCGATAACGGCAAGAATGGCCAACAAGGTGCCGTGTTTATACAACAATTCAAGAATGGACGGCGCCGTTTTTTTCGACGGCGTCGCGGAAACGGCTGGCTGGCTCATGGATCTCACCTCCGCTGCAATAGTAAACGAGCTGTTCATACGTCAGTTCAGCGGCCGGCAGGCGGGCGAGCAACCGGCCATCGACCATGATATAAACTGTGTCACAAACTTCCAGCAGCTCATGAAATTCGCTTGAGAAATACAACACCGTTTTCCCTTGATCGGCGAGGGAGCGAATGATGGAAAACACCTCTTGCTTCGCATGGACGTCGATCCCTTTGGTCGGTTCGTCAAACAAAAAGACGCGTGCGTTTGTGTTGAGCCATTTGCCGATGACGACTTTTTGTTGATTGCCGCCGCTCAAGTGGCGAACGACGGTGGTGCTTGACGGCGGATGAACACCTAGCGAGCGGACGAGCCCGTCGGCTTCAGCCGCTTCTTTCGCCCGGCTGATCCATTGCCAGCGCGACAGGCGGGAAAGAAGGCGGACGGTCAAGTTCGTTTTCACTGACTCGGGCAAAAACAACCCTTGTTTGCGCCGTTCTTCCGGGATGAGGCAAAGGCCGGCGTCGATGGCTTCATAAGGCGATGAGAACACATAGCGTCTGCCATCAATCTCCCACTCGCCGGATGTGTTCCGGTGGGCGATGAGGCTTTCGGCAAGCTCCGTCTTGCCGGCGCCGACGAGGCCAGCGATGCCGACGATTTCGCCGCGGTGGGCGTATAGGTCGACTGTTGTCTCGGTTTTGTCGATCAAAATTCCGCGGGCGGCAAACGCGATGTCGCTTCCGTATGTGCGTGCTTGTTTCGCGGCGGCGGTCCGCTTCGTTCCAGTCATATGAAGGACGATGTCCTCAAGCGGCAGGCTGCGGGCGCCGCCGTGATAGACGACGCGGCCGTCGCGCAAAATCGTCAGCCGGTCAGCGATCTCCTGAACTTCTTTCAGCTTATGAGAGATGTAAATAAAGCCGACGCCTTGCTGCTTCAGTTCATCGATGATGGCAAACAGACGCCTTGTTTCCGCCTCGCTTAAGGCGGCCGTCGGTTCGTCTAGGATGATATAGCGCGCGTTGGATGACAGCACTTTGGCGAGCACAATCAGCTGCTTTTCATGGAGCGAGCAGTCGCGAACCAATTTCGTCGGCGGCAACGACAGGCCGACGCGGCGAAGCAGGGCGGCGGCCCGCTCTTTTTCTTGACGCAACGAGCGAATCGGCCGTTGCTTCACATGGACGAACTCGTCCGCCGCTACATT
This sequence comes from Geobacillus sp. LEMMY01, assembly GCF_002042905.1. NCBI lineage: Bacteria > Bacillati > Bacillota > Bacilli > Caryophanales > Anoxybacillaceae > Geobacillus > Geobacillus sp. LEMMY01. The sequence goes on along the minus strand of NZ_MVKA01000007.1, from coordinate 93,156 downwards.
TTCGTAAATCGGCAAGCCGGGAAAGAGCGCTGTGTCAACTTCTTGAACGACGAGGCCGATGCCGGCTTGTTTTGCTTCGCGCGGCGATGAAAACGTGTATATCGTACCGTCGATCGTGATCGTACCAGCATCGGGCGGAATGGCGCCGGCTAAAATGTTCATGAGCGTGCTTTTGCCGGCGCCGTTCATGCCTAAAAGGGCGTGAACTTCGCCCGGGCGGACGTCAAAGTTCACGCCGTCAAGCACGCGCACGGCGCCAAACGATTTTTCCATGCCCCGCATTGACAACCCGTTCATTTTTTGTTCACCTGAGCCTCCAACGTTTTCATCCACGGCGAGATGGCGACATTCGATTGCCCCCAGCCCGGAATGTATTGCGATAGCTCATTCATCGACACTTGTTTGTCCGGAAGGTCGGACCGTTTCACTAAATGCGGCTCGAGCGAGTAAATGTTCGGCGTTTTTTCGCCGGCAATTTTTTGATACGCGAAGCGCACTTGGACGCGGCCGACTTCGGCTGGGTCGGTCGCCGTTGTCGCCACCCACGGGCTGTTCGGTTTTTGGATCATTTGCAAGTCTTCATCGCTTAAATCGATGCCGTACACTTTAATTTCCGTGCGCCCGGCTTGCTCGATGGCGCGCGTCGCCCCTTTGGCGAACTCGTCCCAAGTTGCGAAGACAGCGTCAATGTCGCCTTTGTTCGGATATTTTTTCAAAATCGCTTCCATCTGCGTTTGTGTGTCCAAAGCTGTGTTGGCGCTCGCCGTGCCGAACTTGGCGATTTCTTTAATGTTCGGATAGCGTTTTTTGAACGCGTCATAAATGACATGGCGGCGTTCCATCGGGGTAAAGCCGCCGACCCAAATCGTGACGATGTTGCCTTCCCCGTTTAAGTCTTCCGCGAGCGTTTTTAATGTTTTCCAAGCGAGGCTGTAGTCGTCTTGGTCGATGACGGTGACGCCCGGAATGTTTAGGTCGTTATCAAATGCGACGACCGGGATTCCTTTTTCGACCGCTTTTTTCACCGGACCCTCGAGCGCATCGGCGCGGCCGTGGTCAAGCAAAATGGCGTCAACATTTTGCGTAATGGCCGTCTCGACGTACGATGCCATTTTCGTCAAATCGTTGTCGGCGTTGTAAATTTGCACTTCGCCGCCGAATTTTTGCACTTGTTCTTTGACGCCGGCGATGTATTGCGATGAGAACGTGCCGATCGACATTTGCATAATGGCGGCGATTTTCACCGGCTTTTTCAGCTTTTCCGGAATGGACGCTTGCTCGTCGCTTGTTGCCGTCGAGTGGCTGGATGTCGTTTCCGTTTTGTTGTTTGTGGTCTTCGCTTCGTTGGCTGGCTTGGAGCTCACGGCATCTTGCTCGTTTGTGCAGCCGGCTGAGATCGAGAACACGGCAAAGAAAAGAAGAAAAAGGAAAGATAAGGCCTTAAATCGCTTCATGTTGCTCCTCCTTTGTGAATAATGATGGCAGTGTTGCGTTGTAGTCGCCGCGGACGATGCCTTTTTCGGTGATGATCGCGGTAATGAGTTCGTTTGGCGTCACGTCAAACGCCGGATTGTATACGTTGACGCCTTCCGGGGCGATGCGCACGCCGGCGATGTGGGTCACTTCATCCGGATGGCGCTCTTCGATCGGGATGTCCGCACCTGTTTTCGTCGCCAAATCGATCGTGGACAACGGCGCAGCGACGTAAAACGGAATGCCAAACGACTTCGCGAGCAAGGCCAGGCCGAACGTGCCGATTTTGTTCGCCGTATCGCCGTTTTGCGCGATCCGGTCGGCGCCGACGATGATGGCGCCAATGCCTTTCGCCTTGATCGTTTGCGCTGCCATGTTGTCGGTGATGAGCGTCACATCAACGCCCGCTTGCATCAGTTCCCAAGCGGTCAGGCGCGCCCCTTGCAACACCGGCCGCGTCTCGAGAGCGTAAACGGATAGTTCAATTCCTTTTTCTTTCGCCAAATAAAACGGGGCGAGCGCCGTTCCGTAGCGGGCGGTGGCGATCGAGCCGGCGTTGCAGATCGTCATCACCCGATCGCCCGGACGAAAGAGCGACAACGCGTATTCGCCGATGCGGCGGCACACATCCTCATCTTCCACTTGAATGCGGATCGCCTTATGGATGAGCGCCGTTTTTGCCTCGTTGACGGAAAGGGCGTCGGCCGCAACGGTGACGAGCCGATCGAGCGCCCAAAACAAGTTGACGGCGGTCGGCCGGGCGCTGGCTAGGTAGTCACGATCTCGTTTCAAGCGGCGGCGGAATTCATCGAGCGATTCGGTGTCATAGCTTAAAGCGGCAAGCGCCAGGCCATAGGCGGCGGTGATGCCGATCGCCGGCGCGCCGCGCACTTTCAGCGTGGCAATCGCCTCATAGACGTCTTCCAGAGTGTGCAAGTCGATATATTCGATGATGGACGGAAGCTTTTGTTGGTTTAAAATCGTCACATGTGTCTCGCGCCATTCAACGGAGCGTGGGATGGCAAAGGTGCTCATCGCCATCTTCCTTTCTCTTTTTTTGGTTTGTCCGGGTCAGCGCCGCGCATCTTGCATCGAGACCCGGACGATTGTATGTCATTATCGTTCCGTTTCGGCAAACAGCCGGCGGAAGCCGTCTGTTCCCGTCAATTCAGCCCGCTCTACGATCAAGCGGCGGCCGAGGCGGAGCGCATGCCGCTTGGCAGCAAGGCGCACCTCTTTTTGCTCAATGCCGTCAAGGTCGGCGACGTGGGCGAGGCCGATCGTCCGGCGGATGACTTCGCAGCCGGCAAAGCCGACGGCGTCGATGAACGCGTGCCGAAGCACGTCCTCGAGCAAGCCCGGCGTCGCGGCGTACGTTTCCACGCTCTCGGTGCGCCAAAGGTTTGAGAACACGGACGCAAAGACGTCCCATGTCCGGTTGATGTGGTCAAAGAGCGGTTGGCGCTCTAATTCAGGGCGGGACAACGCATTTAACAGCAAATTGGCGAAAAATTGGCCAAGGTCAAACCCGATCGGACCGTAAAAGGCGAATTCCGGGTCGATCACTTTCGTTTCGTCATCGCTGGCGAAAATGCTGCCGGTATGCAAATCGCCATGCAAGAGCACATCGGCTTCGGTTAAAAACTTGCGCTTCAGCTTTGCTGCTTCTAGGTGGAGGCGGTCATCGCGCCAAAGCGCTTCAACGTCTGGGCGCAATTCGTCTTCAAAGTTGTTCGTTTCATGGTCAAAAAACGGGTCGGTGAAGACGAGGTCTTCGGTAATTTTGCACAGTTCCGGATTGACGAAGCTTTGCGCCAATTTCTTTTTCTCTTGCTGGTTCATGCCGAAGTCAGACGTATAAAACGCCGTTTTGGCGACAAACTCGCCGATATGCTGGGACAAAAGCGGATACGTTTTCCCTTCGATCAGCCCTTTGCGGGCGATTTGCAAACGGGATAAGTCTTCCATCACCGTAATGGCGAGCGATTCGTCAGAATAGTAGACTTTCGGCACGTATTGCGGCACGTAGCTCGCAAACGTGCGCAGCGCGTTGCTTTCAATGACGGCGCGCTTTAACGTGAGCGGCCAGCTTTCGCCGACAACTTTGGCGTACGGCAACGCTTGTTTGATGATGACGCCTTGTTTCGTTTCTTGATCGACGATATGAAAGACAAGGTTCAAGTTCCCGTCGCCGATCTCGCGGCATGCAAGCGGCGCCCCGTCGCGGAATAAGCCGAGGCGGACAGCGAGCGCCACCGCCTTCGGTTCGGTCAGCGGTTCGTAAACCGATGTTTGAACAGTGGTCATTTCCTTGTTCCCCCTTTTTTCATTTCGCTCGTTTTCAAATGCCGGTTCTGACGCGCGCTAAAAACTCGGCGTTTCCGGCAAATGAAAAAGCCTCTTTCGCATACGGAAAGAGGCTTGAAGATTCATTCGTTCTTCGCGCCTCTTATCTTTCAGAAAGACATCGGTCTTTCTGTTGGACTTAGCACCGTGCCCTGCGGAAGCATGACGCTTCCGGCGCCGCCCTTGGCGTGCGCCCTATCTCACGATAGTATTACGGTCGGTTGCTGGGCTTCATTGGGCCAATTCCCTCAGCCAACTCTTGATAAGAGTACCGATTTCTCGTATTCAGTTTTTGCAATTTTCACGATGTTATCAATCGTTTGGTTGTTTGATTCGAATGATACATGGTCGATCAATCGATTGTCAATACGTTTTGAAAAATTTTTTTGCCGCTTCGTAGTCATGCGGCCGGCGGTCGGCAAACACCGGGATGCGCGTACGGACGTCCGCAACGAGTGCAGGATCAATGTCCGCCGCGACAATGCCAGGCTTCTCATCCGCCTCGGCGATCACTTCGCCCCATGGGTCGATGATGAGCGAATGGCCGGCGAACACGTTGTTCGGGTCGCGCCCCGCCCGGTTGCAGGCGATGACGTAGCATTGGTTTTCAATCGCCCGCGCCATCAGGAGCGTCCGCCAATGGTGCAGGCGGGGAAGCGGCCATTCGGCGACGACAAAAAGCACTTCCGCCCCAGCCAAAACATGGGCGCGAATCCACTCCGGAAAGCGGATATCATAGCAAATGACCCCGGCGCATGAAAGCCCGTCGAGCGAAAACAAGCCTAAGCTGCTTCCCGGCTGCAAATACAAATGTTCATCCATCAATTGGAACAGATGGAGTTTGCTATATTCACTGACGATTTGACCGCTCCGGTCAGCTACGATCATCGTGTTCGTCACGCCGGTTGTTGTTTTTTTAGCGACCGAGCCGGCGACGAGATGGATGCTGTGTGCTTGCGCTAGGCGGGAGGCGAACGCTTTCGCCCGTTCGGCGCCTTCGTCGGCAATCTCATCTAGGCGCGTCAAATCGTAGCCGGTCGTCCATAATTCCGGCAGCACGATGATATTCGCGCCGTCCTTGACGGCCGATTCAATGGCGCTTTCCGCGCGCCGTTCGTTTTCGTTCGGGTCGCCAAACGCAATGTCAAGCTGAAGGCAGGCGATGCGGATCGTCATGAGTTTTCACCTCGAAAAAATTTTGCTTTACATTTTGCTTTTTACGATATATGATGTTGCACTAGAATTTCAAGAATTTTTTAAGAAGGTGTGGGCGATGACGATCGAAATTCCTTTTTCCGAGCTGCTTGAGCAGTTGCCGAAGCAATTTTTCGCCTCGCTTGTCGCGAAAGTCGGGGAGAAAATCAAGGCCGGATGCGACGTGATCAATTTAGGGCAAGGCAACCCGGATCAGCCGACGCCAAAGCATATCGTTGAGGCGATGCAGCGGGCGGCGGCCAATCCGAAATATCATAAATATTCGCCGTTTCAAGGCTACTTCTTTTTGAAAGAAGCCATCGCCGCGTTTTACGCGCGTGAATACGGGGTGAACATCGATCCAGACCGCGAAGTCGCCATTTTGTTCGGCGGCAAGGCCGGGCTTGTCGAGCTGCCGCTTTGCCTCGTCAACCCGGGCGATGTGGTGCTTGTCCCGGATCCGGGCTATCCGGACTATTGGTCGGGGATCGCGCTTGCCCGCGCGCGGATGGAAATGATGCCGCTTGTTGCGGAAAACGGTTTTTTGCCGGACTATGAAGCCATTCCGGCGGCAGTGGCCGACCGAGCGAAGCTCATGTTTTTAAACTATCCGAACAATCCGACCGGCGCGACGGCGACAAAGGAATTTTTCGCGGAGACGGTGGCGTTTGCCGCCAAGTACGGCATTGCCGTCGTGCACGATTTCGCTTATGGGGCGATCGGCTTTGACGGCCGGAAACCGGTCAGCTTCCTGGAAGTCGATGGGGCGAAAGACGTCGGCGTCGAAATTTATACGTTTTCGAAAACATACAATATGGCCGGCTGGCGTGTGGCGTTTGCCGTCGGCAACGAGCGGATCATTCGGGCGCTTGAGCTGCTTCAGGATCATTTGTATGTCAGCTTGTTCGGCGCCATCCAGGAAGCGGCCGCTGCTGCGCTCCTTGGTCCGCAAGATTGTGTCACGGAGCTGGTCGCATTGTATGAGGCGCGCCGCAATGCGTTCATCGCTGCGCTCTGCGAGATCGGCTGGGAAGCGCCGGCGCCATCCGGGTCGTTTTTCGCTTGGCTTCCGCTGCCAAAAGGCATATCATCCGCACAGTTTGCCGACATGCTGCTTGAGCGGGCGCATGTCGCCGTCGCACCGGGCATCGGGTTCGGCGAGCACGGCGAAGGGTATGTGCGCGTCGGCCTCTTGACCGATGAAGCGCGGCTTCGCGAAGCAGCGGAGCGGATCGGCCGCCTCGGATTGTTTGAAAAAAATTTTTGAAAAATGATTGACAACGCCAATCGGTGATGTCATAATTCAAAGTAAATTTGCCAATCGTTTGACAAGTGCATAAACAAGCAGGCTTTCTTATCAAGAGCAGGCGGAGGGACGAGCCCAATGAAGCCCGGCAACCGGCTTGGCGCGCGCCAAGCACGGTGCTAATTCTTGCAGCGGAAACGCTGAGAGATAAGAAGAGCGCCATGGATGAGTGACGCCTCTTCTTATGAAGAGGCGTTTTTATTTCGAGATTGAGAGGGATGAACGATGAGTGCAGTGATTGCAACGTATTTGCTTCATGATGAAACAGACATTCGGAAAAAGGCGGAAGGGATCGCGCTCGGCTTGACGGTTGGCACATGGACGGACTTGCCGGCATTAGAGCAAGAGCAGCTCCGCAAACATAAAGGGGAAGTCGTTGCGATCGAAGAGCTTGACGAAAGCGAGCGGGTAAACGCGTATTTCGGCAAGCGGCTGAAGCGGGCGATCGTGAAAATCGCCTACCCGACAGTCAACTTCAGCGCCGATTTGCCGGCTCTGTTGGTGACGACGTTTGGCAAATTGTCGCTTGATGGGGAAGTGCGGCTGCTTGATTTAGAGTTTCCGGATGAATGGAAGCAACAGTTTCCCGGGCCGCGCTTTGGCATCGCCGGCATTCGCGAGAAAGTCGGGGTGCATAACCGCCCACTGTTGATGAGCATTTTTAAAGGCATCATCGGCCGTGATTTGGCGTACTTGACGTCGGAATTGAAAAAACAGGCGCTCGGCGGCGTTGACCTGGTCAAAGACGATGAAATTTTGTTTGACAGCGAGCTGTTGCCGTTTGAAAAGCGGATCACCGAGGGCAAAGCGGCGCTTCAGGAAGTGTACGAACAAACGGGCAAGCGGACGTTGTATGCCGTCAACTTGACCGGCAAAACGTTTGCGTTAAAGGACAAAGCGAAACGAGCCGCCGAGCTTGGCGCCGATGTGCTGTTGTTTAACGTCTTCGCTTATGGGCTTGACGTGCTGCAAGCGTTGCGTGAAGACGAGGAGATTGCGGTGCCGATTATGGCTCACCCGGCGTTCAGCGGCGCCGTTACGCCGTCGGAGTTTTATGGGGTGGCTCCTTCACTTTGGCTTGGAAAGCTTTTGCGGCTCGCCGGCGCCGACTTTGTCCTGTTCCCGTCGCCGTATGGCAGCGTCGCCTTGGAGCGTGAGCAGGCGCTTGGCATCGCAAGGGCGCTCACCGACGACCAAGAGCCGTTCGCTCGGGCGTTTCCGGTGCCGTCGGCCGGCATTCACCCGGGATTGGTGCCGCTCATCATCCGCGATTTCGGCCTTGACAGCATCGTCAACGCCGGCGGCGGCATCCACGGCCATCCGGACGGGGCGATCGGTGGCGGACGGGCGTTTCGCGCGGCGATCGACGCGGTGCTGGCCGGCCGTCCGCTTCGTGCGGCGGCAGCAGAAAACGAAGCGCTGCAAAAAGCGATCGACCGCTGGGGCGTCGTTGAGGTGGAAGCATGACGAAACAGCTCGTTCTCTTTTGTGATTTTGACGGCACAATTACGGAAAACGACAACATCATCGCCATTATGAAACAGTTCGCTCCGCCGGAGTGGGAGGCGTTAAAAGACGACGTTCTCGCTGAGCGCATTTCCGTTCAGGAAGGAGTCGGGAAGATGTTTTCCCTCCTTCCGTCCACGTTGAAGGATGAAATTGTGGATTTCCTGCGGTGCACCGCCCGGTTGCGCGCGGGATTCCGAGAGTTTGTCGCGTTTACGAAAGAGCGGGGAATCCCGCTTTATATCGTCAGCGGCGGCATTGACTTTTTCGTCTATCCGCTGCTTGAAGGGCTCATTGAACCGGAGCGCATTTTTTGCAACGGCTCCGATTTCAGCGGCGAGACGATTCGCATTACATGGCCGCATGCGTGCGACGGTGAGTGCCAAAACGGCTGCGGCTGCTGCAAGCCATCGCTCCTTCGCAAGCTTGCCCGCCCGGACGGGTACCATGTCGTCATCGGCGATTCGATTACGGATTTAGCGGTGGCGAAGCAAGCGGATTACGTGCTGGCGCGCGATTTTCTGCTCCAAAAATGCCAAGAGCTCGGCTTGCCGCATGCGCCGTTTGCGACGTTTTTTGACGTGATTGATGCGTTGCAGCGAATGGAGGTGATCGTATGAGCATCGTCGTGAAAAAGTGGAACGAGCTCGCGGAAGTGAAAGCCGAGCTCGCCGCCCGCGACTGGTTTTTCGCGACAAGCGGCAATTTGTCGATCAAGGTGACGGACGACCCGTTGACGTTTTTGGTGACGGCGAGCGGCAAGGATAAGCGGAAGCAAACGGACGAGGATTTTCTGCTCGTTGACGCCGCCGGAAAACCGGCGGAGGACACGCACTTGAAGCCATCGGCCGAGACGCTCTTGCACGCGGAAATTTACGGACGGACGAATGCCGGCTGCGTCCTGCACGTTCATACCGTGGACAACAACTTGATTTCTGAACTGTATGCGCAAAACGGGGAAGCCGTTTTTTCCGGCCAAGAAATCATCAAGGCGTTCGGCATTTGGGAGGAAAATGCCGCAGTGCGCATCCCGATCATTGACAATTACGCCGACATTCCGACGCTCGCTCGGGAGTTTGCGAACTATGTTCATGGCGACGCCGGCGCCGTGTTGATCCAAAACCACGGCATCACGGTCTGGGGGCGTACGGCGTTTGAAGCGAAAAAACATTTGGAAGCATGGGAGTTTTTGTTCCGCTGGCAGGTGAAACGGCTGCTTTTGCAGCGGACCGGCCTGCCGGTTGGCTAATCCATATGCATTTTTCCAAAGGGGGATGTGAACAATGGCAGTCATCAAAGTGAGAAAAACGGGCCAAGTGATTGAAGGGGAAGAGAATGTGCGCGCGTTTTTGAACAGTCAAGGGGTGTTGTATGAACATTGGGACATCACGAAACTGCCGGAGCACTTGCGCGACAAATACGTACTTACGGATGAAGAAAAAAATGAAATTTTAGCGACGTTCAAAGATGAAATTGAAGATTTGGCGGCGCGCCGCGGCTACAAAACGTGGGATATCGTCGCCCTGTCCGACGCGACGCCGAACTTGGATGAACTGCTGAAAAAATTTGAACAAGTGCACATCCATACGGAAGATGAAGTGCGCGCCATTACGGCCGGCCATGGCATTTTCATCATCAAAGGCGACAAAGAAACCGGCTATTTTGATGTAGAGCTTGAAGCCGGCGACGTCATTTCCGTGCCGGAAGGGAATCCGCACTACTTTACGCTCATGGATGACCGTCGGGTCGTTGCTGTCCGCTTGTTTATCGACCCGTCCGGCTGGGTCGCTCATCCGTATGAAGAAAAAGAGGAAGCTGTCCAATAACAACGAACGCCCCGCTGCTTATATACAGGCGGCGGGGTGTTTTCGTTAAATCGATTGTGTTAGAAAAATCATAAACAAAATGCCGACAATAAACGCATACGTCGATGTCCGTTCATTTCCATCGCCATGGCTTTCGGGAATGAGCTCTTTGTAAATGATAAACAGCATCGCCCCGGCGGCAAACGCCAACCCGTACGGAACGAGCCCGCGAAAGAGGGAGGTTAAGTAAAAACCAAGCAACGATGTGACGATTTCCACCGCTCCGGTCAACGTGGCAATGAGAAACGCTTGAAAGCGGCCGATTTGCTGGTTGACTAAAAACAAAGCGACCAAAAACCCTTCCGGTGCATTTTGCAAGCCAATCGCCAGGGCGATTAAATTGCCGATTTGCGAAGAGCTGTCCGAGGCGTAGCTCACCCCGACCGACAGTCCTTCCGGAAGATTGTGCAAGGCAATGGCAGCAATGATGAGCATCGCTTTTTCATCAAATTGTAAGCCGCTTTTCGTATGTTCCAAGTCGATGTGAGGGACAGTCATTTCAAGCAGCGTCAATACGAGCACACCTGCCGCCAGTCCGATGGCCAGCGCACCAAAGCCGCCGGTACGCAATGCTTCGGGGATGAGGCTTTCCATCGAAGCCGCCATCATAATGCCGGCGGAAAAGGCCAGCAGCACGTCACGCCACCGGTGGGTGAGCGATTTGGCCATAAACAAAATCGGCACGGCGCCAAGCCCGGTTGATAAGGCGGAGAGCACGCTTCCGGCCAACACTTGGTTCATCCACTTCCCTCCCTGACACCCTTTCTCCTTCTTCACATATGCATCGTTCAGTGGAATGTGACAGTCGCCCAAGCGCCGACATATAATAAATTATCATAGCCGAAGCGAAAGCCGTTGGCGAGGAAAATGCATCATCGCGAACAAAAAACGGTTGCCCGGGAATTCGCTGTTCCAGTATAATGAAAGTAAGAAAATGTCAACTTTAAAGGGTTGGATGCTATGGAACAAAAGGAGCAGGCGTTGCAGCAGTCATTAAAATTATTCATCGTGTTATCGCGGGCATACCGGTCGATCAGCGACCAAGTAAACAAGTCGATTCAATCGTTCGGCGTCAATCCGACCGAATTTGCGGTGCTCGAACTGCTTTACCATAAAGGCGATCAGCCGCTCCAGCAAATCGGGGAAAAAATTTTGCTCGCCAGCGGCAGCATCACGTATGTCATCGACAAGCTTGAAAGCAAGGGGCTGATCATCCGCCGCGCCTGTGAGCGGGATCGCCGCGTGACGTATGCGTCGATCACCGACAGCGGCCGGCAGTTCATCCAGCGCGTGTTCCCCGAACATGCCGAGACCATCCATGAAACGGTGGCGGCGCTGACGCCGGAAGAAAAGGAACAGGCGATCGTGTTGCTGAAAAAATTAGGCTACGGCGCAAAAAGCAGAGACTGACCTCGCGTCAGTCTCTTTAATTTTGCTGAAAATGGATACGTTATATAAAGAAAATAACACTGCAAGAAAAAGGAGAGATCGCCATTGATGATTCCCGTTGGGGTGTCCAACCGCCACATTCATTTATCGAAAGAGCATATGGCGGCGCTGTTTGGCGAAGACGCCGAGCTGACGATGCTCAAGCCGCTGTCGCAACCCGGTCAGTTCGCCGCCAAAGAAACGGTGACGGTCGAAGGACCGAAAGGGAAAATCGAAAACGTCCGCGTCCTCGGCCCGGTCCGTTCGCTCACCCAGCTCGAGATTTCAAAAACGGACAGCTTTAAGCTCGGTGTCGCGCCGCCGGTCCGCTTATCCGGCGACATTGACGGGACGCCGGGCATCACGATTCACGGGCCGAAGGGGACAGTGACCGTCGACAAAGGGGTGATCATCGCCAAGCGGCACATTCATATGACGCCGAAAGATGCGGAAACGTTTGGCGTCCGCGACAAACAAGTCGTGAAAGTGAAAACACAAGGGGAACGGGCGCTCATTTTCGATGAAGTCATCATCCGCGTCAGTGAAGATTTTGCTTTAGATATGCACATTGACACGGATGAAGCGAACGCAGCTGGCTTGAAAACCGGCGATTATGTCGAACTGCTTCCGTCGTGAAATCATCCGCAGCAATGGGAGACAATGCGCCCTCTCGTTCGTCCCGAGAGGGCGCTTCCCGTTAACGCGGACGCTTCTTGGATGGCTCTAGTGTGCCGACAAGATGAAACGGCGCATCATGCCGGATGGCATCGATGATGCCGCCGCTGATTTCTTGATGGGTGAGCCAGCGCGAACCATGTTCTTCCACGACAAAGCCGAGCTGAACTTGCCGGTACAGGCAAGCGGCAGGCAAACAGAGTTTCTGTTTCATCTCGGTTGGATCGGCGCGGCTGCCGAGCACGTGAAACAGCCGCCAAGGACTGGGGTGTCTGCTATTTTTCCAAATGATGGAGGACAGCGCCTGCGTTTCATCCGTATGCACCCACGCGATGATCAGATCAAATGTTCCATTTTCTCTGATCGTTTGGCAAATAAAAGAACATAGCGTTTCTTGATCGCGATAATCGACAAGAAGCGGGGTGATGGACGCCATCTGTCCAGTGCGGTCGATGAGCTGCTTCATCCGTGCGCGGTGGCGGGCGATGACGGACACATGATATCCTTCCCGCACAAGCCAAAGCGACACGTCAGCCAACATGCCTGTCCCACCGATGACGAGTGCGTGCATGGCGGCTCCTCCTTTCGGGTTAATGCAGCGATCCTTTCAAATAACGGTCAAACCATTCGACGATATGGCGAAGCCGCTCAAGCCGGAGCACCGGGTTGCCGGTGCGCGACAAATCATCGTGGTTGGCGTCCGGGAAGCGGACAAGTTTTGTTTCCCGCCCGAGTTGTTTCAATGCGATAAACAGCTGTTCCGCCTGCTCGATCGGGCAGCGGTAATCGCGCTCGCTGTGCAAAACCAACAGCGGCGTGCGCATATGTTTGACGTATTTGAGCGGCGAGTGATGCCAAAGCCGCTCGGCGTCTTCCCAGATGTCGCAGCCGACTTCCCATTTCGTAAAAAAGTAGCCGATGTCACTCACTCCGGAGAAACTGAGCCAGTTGGAAATGGAACGCTGGGTGACAGCCGCTTTGAAACGGTCGGTATGCCCGACGATCCAATTGGTCATAAACCCGCCGTAGCTGCCGCCGGTGACGCCAAGCCGTGTCTCGTCAATGAAGTCGAACTTGCTGATCGCGGCGTCGACGCCGGCCATAATGTCTTCATAATCCATGCCGCCATAGTCGCCGCGCACGGCATTGACGAATGCCTGTCCATATCCGTGGCTGCCGCGCGGGTTCGTGAACAAGACCGCATAACCACGCGAAACGAGCAGTTGAAATTCATGGAAAAATGTAAATCCGTACATCGCATGCGGTCCGCCGTGAATTTCGACGACAAGCGGCGCCTTTTCCCCTTTGCCAAGCCCGGGCGGTTTCATGATCCAGCCTTGAATCTCCCAACCATCCGTCGATCGATACGTAAACGGTTCGGCATCGGCGAACACCACTTCGTTTTCGAGCGCTTCATTGGCACGCGTAAGCCGTGTTTTCGTTCCGTCTTCGAGCGAGATCATATACAAATCGCCAATGACCGTCGGCTCGCTCATGGCGGCGATGGCTTGCTGTTCGCTTGGGTGGATGGCTAAACCGTATAAATGGAAGTCGCCTTCGATCATCGGAACGATCGGGCCGTCGTGCGGGACGAAATACAAGTTGACGCGTCCGCGCTCCGAGGCGGTGACATACAGGCCGCTCCCGTCGCTCGCCCAAATCGGGCCCGGGCCTTTCGCATCAGCGTGTGTGTCGCCGACCATGGCATCGCCGAGATGGACGTCCCAATCGGCGGTCAGCACCCGCTTCGTTCCACGCTCCGGCTCAAAGACGTAAAGCCGGTGAAGCGTAGCCCCGAGATAAGCAAGATCATGGCCGATGGCGGCGAGCTTCGTTCCGTCCGGCGACCAGGCGAGCGAAGCGAATGTACCGCATCCGTTCGTCAAGTTCGTTTCCGCTTTCGACTCGAGATCAAGCAAAACAATGTCGCGCGTAAAGGTTTTGTCCGGATCATCGTTTCGGTTGGCAACAAAGGCGAGCGTCCGTCCATTGGGTGAAATCGCAAACGAACCGATTTCTTCCTCGCGGCCCGTCAACGCTTCGGTTTTTCCTGACGCCGCATCGATGCGCACCAGCACGTCCCGCTTGCCGTCAAGAAAACCCGACGCGTCTGATTTATAATAGAGACGCTCCACAACGCGCGGCTTCAGGTCAGCTGGCTTCGTTTCCTCCTTTTTCGATTCTTCCCGGTCTTCGATCGTTTCTTCGTCGCCAAGCGTCGTTAGGACGATGAGAAACGTCCCGTCCGGCGACCAAACGTAATCGCGCACACCGTTTTTGAAAAACGTCAGTTGGCGTGCCTCGCCGCCATTGGCGGGCAAAAGCCAAAGCTGCGTGCGCCCGGAGCGGTCAGACAAAAACGCGATCGTTTCGCCGTTCGGGGAAAAGCGCGGCTTCATGTCGCGCCGCGGCCCGAACGTCCATTGACGGACGGAGCCGTCTGCCGTCCATAACCATAAATGGGAGCGGTATTGTTTTTCCTCATCAATCGATTTTTCCACAAACACGACGCGCGTCCCGTCCGGCGCGTAGTGCGGGTCGCGCACCGAGCGGAGGCGAAGCAAATCTTCCACCGTTATGCCGCGGCGTTTGGATTGATGTTCGTTGTTCATGCCTCATCCCTTCTTTCACAAAAAATGCACGGTCAACCTATTACTTCGTTTTTCGAAAGAAAAATCCTGCCCCTCAATAAAAAAACGAACGCCGGATGGACCGGACGCCCGTTTTTGGTTATGCTGATAATTTTTGTTTTTCGTTCGCCTGCCGTGCTGCTTTTCTCACTTGTGGGTAGAAGATCAAGCCGCTGGCGAGCAAGGCGACGCCGAGCAGAAATGTTTTTAAGTCCGACGTGCCGGCGATGACGACCCAGATGGAATACACCGTCGCCAGCGCCGCAATGATGCCGTCAGCCAGCCGCTCGCGCGCCGCCATGTACGTTTCGCCGGTGAGCGTGAGTTTCAACTGAAAGACGGAAGCGATCAAATACGGAACGAGATAGGCGAGCGTGGCGATGTAAATGACGAAGTCAAACGCCGCGGCCATCGAGTGGGAAACGGTCGAGAAAATAAACAATTGCGCCAAGACGTTCGACAACGTAAGCGAGAAGCTCGGTACGTTTTTCTTGTTTTCCTTCAAAAACACCGGCAGAAACAGCCCTTGTTTTGCCGCTTGGTACGGCACTTCGGCGCTCAACAATATCCAGCCGAGCGTTGAGCCGAGCAGGCTGATGAGCCCAAGACCAGCCAGCACGTAGCCGCCCGCCGGTCCGACGATGGCAATGATGGCGTCAACGAGCGGTTTTTCCGATTGAATGAGTTTATTTTGCGGCAAGATGCCCATCACCAAAAAGCTGATGCCGATGTAAATGGCTAAGGCGATGAGCAGGCCGGCGATTGTCGCCCACTTCACATCGGCCTGTTTGCGCGCACGGGAAGCGAACACCATCGCCGATTCGACGCCGACAAACGCCCAGAGCGTCGATAAAGCGGCGTTGTTGATTTGCCCAAGCAAACCGATCGGCTGTCCGTCCCCGTCATAGCGAGGAGCGTCAAGCGGGCCGATGACTGCTTTGTCAAACGCAAACAGCGTGATGATGATAAACAGGAAAAAGCCGAGCACTTTCGCTGCTGTCGCCACAAAATTCAGCTTCCCGGCGTCTTCTACACCGCGCAAAATGAGGAAATGCATCCCCCAAAGGAGCGCCGTGCAGACGAGAAACGTCAGCAAATTCCCCAGTTTCAGCGCAAACGAGCCGATCTCAAGCACCGTTTTACTGCTTGTCAGCACCGGGAAAAACGTCGACAAGTAGCTTGTAAATGTCGTAATGATCGCGACGTTGCCGGCAAAGTTGCCGACCCAGTAGCCCCATGATGACATAAATCCCGATAAAATCGAGAGATTGGAGCCTTTCGGAAACAGCTCCTTCGCGTAAATTTGCGGTCCGCCGCCTAAGTCGGGCTTACGGATCGCCAAGTTGCCGAAAACAAGCGCCGTCATTAGGACGCCGGCTCCGGTCAGCAGCCAGGCGAGCATCACGCCGATGGGGCTCGCCGCCTCCGCCAACGAGCGCGGCAGCATAAAAATGCCGGAACCAACCATATTGCCAACGACGAGCGCCGTTAATACCCAAATTCCAAGTTTTCGCTGATTGTCCAAGATGAAAACGCTCCTTCCATAAAAGAAAGCACCCGCGCCTCTTCAGCGGGTGCATGATAGATTCGCATCCACACTGAATGGCGATAGCGCTCCACCGCCGCAGGCGATGGCAGTCCTGCGCCTGTTCGGCCGCAGGCCCAGCTTGCGCCGCCGGAGCGCGACGCAAACTTCGGCGGTGAACCCTTTCCCGCTGCGTCATGGACCGCTCCGGGCCTCGGCAGCGCTACTTTTGTTCACCGCAACCTCTATCCCATTAAAGTGGAGAGGGGGTATATGGTTGCCGACATTATATTACTTAATTCGACAAATATCGTCAATATCTTTTTGTTGGAAAGAGTGGATCAAGACGTTGGATGTTCATAGACACTCTTTTTTACTACCATACATGATTATTGCTCAGTATGGTTTGTGTGGGGTAAAATGGAAATGTATTTTAGGGTTTGGAAAAAGAGGATATTTTTGAACTCCGACGAATATACAATTGGTCGGTGAAACATGGAAAAGGTTCATTTCACTGGGGATGGATCTTTTCCCATCATCATATTCCGTGAAAAGGTGATCAGGAAAGAAGGGGATGAGCATGAAGTTTTCTGAGTTTCGTTATGAGCGGCCGGACATCACTCAATTGCAGGCATCGTTTCAAGAAGCGCTCGATTCGTTCCGCCGTGCGGGGAGCGCCGCCTTGCAGCACGAGGCGATGAAGCGGATCAATGAGCTGCGCCGCCGCTACAGTACGATGGCGAACCTTTGCCATATTCGCCATACGATCGATACGAACGATGAATTTTATAAAAAAGAGCAAGACTTTTTCGACGAAACGGAGCCAGTCGTCAAGGGGCTTGTCAACGACTATTACCGTGCGCTCGTCGCTTCGCCGTTTCGCAGTGATCTTGAAGAGGTGTGGGGGAAACAGCTGTTTGCCTTGGCGGAAACGCAGCTGAAAACGTACGCGTCGGCGATTGTCGAGGATTTGCAAAAAGAAAACAAGCTGGCAAGCGAATATACGAAGCTCATCGCATCGGCGAAAATCATGTTTGAAGGCGAGGAGCGGACGCTCGCCCAGCTGCAGCCGTTTGTTGAGTCGCCGGACCGCACGATGCGCAAACGGGCCAACGAAGCGCGGTTTTCGTTTTTCACTGACCATGAAAAGGAGCTCGATGAGCTGTATGATGAGCTTGTCCACGTCCGCACGGCGATCGCCCGGAAGCTGGGGTTCAAAAATTTTGTTGAGCTCGGCTATGCCCGTTTAGGCCGAACCGATT
Organism: Geobacillus sp. LEMMY01; assembly: GCF_002042905.1. Classification (NCBI taxonomy): domain Bacteria; kingdom Bacillati; phylum Bacillota; class Bacilli; order Caryophanales; family Anoxybacillaceae; genus Geobacillus; species Geobacillus sp. LEMMY01. The sequence goes on along the minus strand of NZ_MVKA01000007.1, from coordinate 75,946 downwards.
ACAATGCCGACATGGTCGCCCACTTCCGCCGGCAAGTGAAAACGCACATCGTCCCGCTCGCTTCAAAGCTGCGCGAGCGCCAGCGGCAACGGATTCAGGTGGAGAAGCTTTACTATTATGACGAGCCGTTTATGTTCCCGACCGGCAATCCAGCGCCAAAAGGGGACGCCGATTGGATCGTCAAAAACGGCCGGCAAATGTATGAAGAGCTGTCGACGGAAACAGGCGAGTTTTTCCGCTATATGGTCGAACACGAGCTCATGGATCTTGTGGCGAAAAAAGGCAAGGCTGGCGGCGGCTATTGCACCTATATCGATGACTATAAGGCGCCGTTTATTTTCTCCAATTTTACCGGCACCTCGGGCGACATTGACGTACTCACCCATGAAGCCGGGCATGCGTTCCAAGTGTATGAGAGTCGCCATTACGACATTCCGGAATACAACTGGCCGACGCTTGAGGCGTGTGAAATCCACTCGATGAGCATGGAGTTTTTCACATGGCCGTGGATGGAGCTCTTTTTCGCCGAAGACGCCGACAAATACCGGTTCGCCCATTTGAGCGACGCGCTGTTGTTTTTGCCGTACGGCGTTGCGGTCGATGAGTTCCAGCACGCTGTCTACGAGAATCCGGGCATGACGCCGGCTGAGCGGAAGAGAGTCTGGCGTGACATAGAAAAAACGTACTTGCCGACAAGAGACTACGACGGCCATGACTACCTTGAGCGCGGCGGATTTTGGCAACGGCAAGGGCACATTTACACCGACCCGTTTTATTACATTGATTATACATTGGCTCAAGTGTGTGCGTTCCAGTTTTGGAAGCGAGCGCAAGACGACCGGTCTTCGGCGTGGCGCGACTATGTGGCGCTTTGTCGATTGGGCGGCAGCCAGCCGTTTACCGAGCTCGTCAAAAGCGCAAACCTCCAGTCGCCGTTTGCTGACGGGGCGGTCGCTTCGGTTATCGGCCATATCGAGCGGTGGCTGGACAGCGTCGATGACGAAGCATTGTAAAAAGAAGCAAAGAAGGCGGGCTGGAACAGCACCGCCCTGCCTTTCTTTATTTTGAAAACTTCTACCAAACTGGGGCAAAGGGGGAAAACGATGATCCGTAAAGCCACATGGGCCGACGCACCGGCCATCGCTTCGGTCCACGTCGAAAGTTGGAAGACGACATACAGCGGCATTGTGCCGGACGCGTACTTGGAGACGTTGTCAGTGGGAGAAAAACAACCCCTATGGGAGAAGGTGCTCAGCCAATCGGATCATTCTGTGTTTGTCGCCGAGGAAAACGGGCGCGTCGTTGGATTTGTCTCCGGCGGACGAAATCGAGCATCCGACGGTCCGATAGCGAAGTATGACGGGGAGCTGTATGCGATTTATTTGCTTAAAGAGGCGCAAGGAAAAGGGCTCGGCCGGCAGCTCGTTCAAGCGTTGACCCGCGATTTGGCGCAAAAGGGCATTCAGTCCATGGCTGTTTGGGTGCTTGCCGACAACCCGTCACGCTGTTTTTATGAACGGCTTGGCGGTGAAAAAGTGGCCGAGGAAAGGGTGGAAATCGGAGGGAAAGCGTTATTGGAGTCGTGCTACGGCTGGCGAGACGTCCAATTGATGGAACAGTAGGTGGGCTGCCGAACCGTCGGCAGCTTAAAAAAATTCGTTTTGTGAGTGATTACTCACTTTACGAAAAGGTTTATCTTTTTTATACTATATATGAGTGATTACTCACTACTATGCAGAGGGGGAGAAAAGCAATGACCGCCAATCCATGTATTCAAGTAGAGCGTGTCTCCAAGCGGTTTGGAAAAAAAGTGGTCATCGACGATGTGTCGTTGGATGTCCGGGCGGGAGAAATTTTCGGTCTGCTCGGCCCGTCGGGTGCAGGAAAAACGACGTTGGTGCGCATGATCGCCGGCATTGATGCGGCGAGCGAAGGCACGATTCGCGTGCTCGGCGTGAATATGCCCAATCTTGGCGCCATGAAGCGGATCGGCTTTATGGCCCAGTCGGATGCCCTGTACGGAGAATTGACCGCGCTGGAGAACATGCAATTTTTTGCTTCCATCTACGGGTTGCGAGGGAAAAAACAAAAAGAGCGGATCGATGACATGCTGGAGCTTGTCAACTTAACGAATGATCGGAAAAAGCCGGTGCACCAATATTCAGGAGGGATGAAGCGTCGGTTGTCGCTGGCGATCGCCTTGCTTCATGAACCGGACGTGCTCATTTTGGATGAGCCGACGGTCGGCATCGATCCGGTGCTGCGCCAATCGATTTGGGCGGAGCTCGAGCGGATTCGCCGGCGCGGCACAACCATTGTCGTCACGACCCATGTGATGGATGAAGCGGAAAAGTGCGGGCGGCTTGGCATGATTCGCGAAGGCCGTTTGATCGCCGTCGGCCGCCCGGATGAATTGAAACAGGAAGCAGGCGCGGAAACGATTGAGCAAGCGTTTTTGACGTTTGGAGGTGTCCGTCGATGAGAGTGTTGGCCATTGTCGTCCGCATCATCCGCCAGTTTTTCCGCGACAAGCGCACGCTGGCGCTCATGATTGTCGCGCCGATGTTCGTCTTGTTGTTAATGGATTTGGTGTTTAATGGAGAAGAATACAAACCAGCCATTGCCGTCAGCGAACACGTGCCTGAGGCGGTTGTTGACAAGTTGAAAGAAGCAGGGGCGAAAGTGAAAGAGCTGTCGGAACAACAGGCGCGAAAGCAGCTGGACGATCAAGACATTGACGCATGGCTTGACATGAACGGAAGCGCTCCGCACGTCACGCTGGAAGGAAGCGACCCGACTGCCAACCAGGCGGTGATGGCCACGGTGCAACAGGCGTTTCAGTCATTGGCGCCAAAGCCCCCGTTTCAGCTGAAAACAACGTATTGGCACGGGTCGAGCGATATGGCGTCATTCGATTATTTTGGTCCCGTATTGATCGGATTTTTCGTCTTCTTTTTCGTCTTTTTGATTGCCGGAGTGTCATTTTTGCGCGAGCGGACGAACGGGACGCTCGAGCGGCTGATGGCGACGCCGCTCAGGCGCTGGGAAATGGTCGCCGGCTACATGATCGGGTTCGGATTGTTTACGACGATTCAAGCAAGCTTAATTTCATGGTTTGCCATTGATGTGCTTGACATGATGATGGAAGGTACGTTCGGGTATGTGCTGCTCATTACGTTTTTGCTGGCGATGACGGCGCTTGCGCTTGGGATGCTGCTGTCGGCGTTCGCCAACAACGAGCTGCAAATGGTGCAGTTTATCCCGCTTGTCGTCGTGCCGCAAGTGTTTTTCTCCGGCTTGTTCAATCTTAACACGATGGAAGAATGGCTTCGCTCGCTGAGCGTCATCATGCCGCTCACATACGGGGCGGACGCGCTGCGCGATATTATGGTGCGCGGAGAGGGCTTTGGCGCCATCGCCGTTGATGTGTACGTGCTGCTTGGCTTTACGTTGCTGTTTATGGTATTCAATGTAGTAGCGCTGAAAAAATATCGCAAGCTGTAAGGAGTATAGCCATGAGGGAGCATCCATGGATTCAAGAGCTGCTGCAAATAGGCGGCAGGAAAGAGCAGTTCAGTGAAAAGCAGCTGAAAATTTTGGAAGCCGCCATTGAAATGTTTGCCGAAAAAGGCTATGCGGCGACCTCGACGAGCGAAATCGCCAAAAAGGCCGGGGTGGCGGAAGGGACGATCTTCCGCCATTATAAGACGAAAAAAGACTTGCTGTTGGCCATCGTCACGCCGACATTGTTTCAGTCCGTCGCCCCATTTTTGGCGAAAGAATTCGTCCGCGAAGTGTTTGACAACGAATATGAGACGTACGAACAGTTTTTGCGCGCGGTGTTCGCCAACCGCTATGCGTTTGTGAAAAAATATTTGCCGGCGATTCGTGTGCTTTGGCAGGAGCTCGCCTTTCATTCCGAGATTAAACAGTGCTTTCAACGCGTGTTTACAGAGCACGTGTATCCAAAATTCGCCCGCATTGTCCGCCATTTTCAAGAGAAAGGGGAGTTGGCCGAGTGGCCGGTTGATTCGGTCATTCGTTTGACGATCACATCGCTCGCCGGCTTTTTGGCCGCTCGTTTTCTCCTTTTGCCTGACCACAATTGGGACGATGAGGCGGAGATGGAGCGGACGATTCACGTGTTGATGAACGGTCTGCGGCGCTAAACGGCCGGCTTCCGCGCGGAAGCCGGCCTAGCTGTTTTTCTTGGCATAATCGAGGATGGCTTTCGTAAATTGTTTGAAATCATCAAGATGGTGTTCGACGATGGCTTGCAAGATGCCAAGGTTCAGTTGTTGGTAGTCGTGAACGGCGATGTTGCGGAATCCGACCATCGCCTTCATCTTTTTGCTTACAGCGGAAGAGATCACGCCGTGTTCTTCAAGAAGGGAGAACGCATCGCGGCTATGCTGCGGCAGTCCGAATTTCTGCTCGGCCACGATATGCATGGCCAAATCGATGCAGGCCTCGCACGCCCGCTGTAAATTGAGAATGATCGAGTCTTGCTTTGTATAATTTTTTGACACTCCACACGGCTAAAGCCGTGGGATTCTTGGGTCGTTGGCGCCCTCCTCCATTTCTGGTTCGGGCCACGCCCAAGTTTAGGGGTGTGTCATCACCCCGTCCCATCGGGTTACGATGTACCCCCATGGGCGGCGCACCTGTGACCAGTGCGCTAGGTTAGGAGGCGAAGCCCGAAATCGCTTTGGCGATGTTGATCGCGCCATTCAAGTCGGCGTGGATGGTGTATCCGCATGTTTTACACTGAAAGCGGATGCCGTTCCGGTTCGCTTTCTCTCGATGTCCGCATTTACACGTTTGGCTCGTGTAGGTCGGCTTCACCCACTCCACCCGAATGCCTGCCATTTCGGCTTTATAGGCAATCATCGTTTGCAGTTGATGAAACGCCCAAGCATGAAGACTTCGCCCCGTTTCTTTGGCCGATGCTGCCCGCTTGCGAATCCCTGTCAACTCTTCCATCCGAATCACGCCAACACCGTTGGCGAGCGCAAAATGGACAATTTGACGGCTAATTTTGTGGTTGACATCCTTCATCCAACGGGATTCTTTGTTTCCGATTTTTCGCACCGCGCGAAGTTTCTTGGCTTTTTGCCATTTGCGCCGCAAAGCCGCATATCGTCGGCGCACAAAGGCGCATTGGTTCCCTTTGAAAAACAACGATTTCGTTCCCACGCTGGCCACGGCGATATAGCGAAGCCCAAGGTCAACCCCCATCACCTTTGTTTCGTGACGCGGCTTGACTTCAAAGGTGATCGCGATCGCTAAATACCATTTTTTTCTCTTTTTGTACAGCTTGGCGGCCCCTTGTTTGGCGGTTCCATTGATCAGCCGGTTCAGCCATGCTTCTTGATAGGAGCGCGTGACGACCGGCACGCCAATTCGCTTCTCCAGTGTGGGGAAGGAAACCGTGTAGAACGCTCCTTTCTTTTCCACCTTCACGTTTTGATTGTTAAAGCAACACCAKAATGTTCGRAACTTCTTTGTTTTCTGGTTTTTCTTTTGRGACTTCACTTCTCGAATCGTCTGATTCACGACGGCAGAAGGRAACCGCTGCGAYGAAAAYTCTTTAAATMGTTTGCTCGTCGCTTGATTCAGCTCGGGATGATTCAACAGCCAATTCGCAAACGCGGTATTCACTTCTGTCATCCGTTTATACATGTCTTGTTTGACTTTCGTTGGGTTGTACAGCTCCAGCCTTAGTGTGATCGTCGGCATGGATTCACCTCCTTGTGGCGATGACAGGATACCGTTTTTTTCATAATCATTCAATATAAGAAAACGGCTCGCTTTCATCCCACCCCTAAAGGAGTGGGCTTTCTCGCTCGCGGGTCTGTAACAAAATGATACCGTCTAAAAACCGCTAAGAGCTCACGCTGGCGGCTACGGGTCGGCCGCCAACAACGCGGCGTTCGGTCCGGCCGGCACGTTGATCGGCTTCCCAAGCGGATACGGGCCAAGAGTCGATAACCCGCTCGACTCGAATGTGACGTCAAGCAGCCCAAACTCTTTCGCCGTCAGCAACACCGCCTCTGCCATGCTCGCCGCTTCTTCCGCGCTTGGCCGAGCGGACAAATGAAGCCGGACCGTAGCATGGCGCGCATCGACATCGACCGAATCAACTTCCACCCCTGATGGAATGGCCGGCTCAAGCCCGTGGATCGTCGATTTTTTCATCTGCTGCAGCGCCTCAGGAAACGAGCGGGCGCTGCCTGGCGCCGGGATGAGCACCGTATAGCCGAAGGAGGAGGAGCGGTTTTGATAATACATTCGCTTCTGCTGGTTGATTTTTGTCGTTTTTAGACGACCAAACACTGGCAAATCGAGCCCTTCTTCCTCCCCAGTGAAAAAGCGGATGCTTCGCCCGCCCATCTGCCGCACTGTTTCCATGACCGCGTCGAAAAAGAGGCGTTGTTCCTCATGGCTGGCGGCAAACACGCGATGGCTCGCTGGAACGCGAACAACCCATACGCGCCCATCGCCTGTCGCCGGGGCCATCTTCACACCGTCGAGCCACGCGGACGCCTCACGCAACGGGGAACGGGCAAGCTCACTCAGCGCCGCGGACAGTCGTTCTTCCGACGCGGAACGGCCAAGAAGGGGAACAACCACTGGCACCACTTGGCCGATCCGCTCATCGGGCAAGGCAATAACCACTGCATTCGCCGGTTCGCTGACGGCCATCATCGCTTTTGGGTGAGAGGAAGCGCCATCCGCCTGCAACGTCTGAACAGGGGATGAGGAAGCCTCGTTTTTGTCCGAACGTGTTGGAACGATGAAATGCGGACTGGCATAAACCGCCGATGCAAGCACGGCCGCCGATGCAACCGCTGGGAGCCAACGCCGCTTCCAGCGCGCCATCCGCTGAGCGCGCACCAGCCGGGCATACACTTCTTCTTTCGTGCGCCGGTCTTTGATGACGGGCAACTGTTCAAGGCCATGTTCAATGCATCGCTCATTCCAATTGAGCTTTTTCACACCGCCACCCCTCCTGTTTTGCCTCTTCCTCCATATATTGCTTGAGCGCCTTTAGTGCGCGGTGCTGCGTTGTTTTCACTTTGCTTTCCGTCCAGCCGAGCGCTTCCGCCGTTTCCGCGATCGACAGCGACTGGATGAATCGAAGGACGAGCACAAGCCGCTGATCAACCGTGCAGCGCGCCAAACCACGGTACATAAGCTGAATCTCCTCTTTTTGAATCGCCATTTCCTCAGGAATCGGCTCGTCGGCGCCGATTTGTTCCTCGCTCCATTCCGCCGAACCAGCCCATTGGCGTCGGCGTTTTTGCTTGCGGAAAAAGTCAATGGCCACATGGCGCGCAATGGACAGCAGCCACGTTTTTTCGCTACACTGCCCTTTAAATCGTTTGTATGAGCGCAGCACTCTGACGTACACTTCCTGAACCAAATCTTCGGCCTGCTCTCGATTCCGCACCATGTAGAATAAAAAATTAAACAAATCATTATGGTACTTTTCATACAACTTTTCAAAGACGGGGTCCATCGCTTCTCTCCCCCTATCTCCCCCATGGACCGCGACAAAAAAATCCCATTATCTTCATGATAACGGGTTCGAGCTAAAAAGGGAATGATTTTTTCACCAAAAGCAGCCGGCTTTTACCACTCGACGTGCAGTGGAAAAAAGAGAGAGCCGGCTTGCTTTTTGATTTCACTTTCGCCATCCGGATCGTAACTGACAAGCACCGACGTCGCCGGGCCGCCGGAGGAAAAGAGCGGAAGCGGGCATGCGCAGGCCCGCCCTTGGCGGCCGTTAGCGGCTAACAGCTGTGTCCATTCGTAATAAATACCTTTCGAGCCGATGGGAATCAATTCGTAAATGTATGGTGAGCGAAGAAGAGCGGCAAACAGCGAAAGCGGCGCAACCCATTCCGGATGCGCCAACACGGCCGAGCCGACGAGAGGACGGCCGATGACGGCAAACTTCGCCTCTTCCGGCGTGATGCCGATTCGTTTCCGTTCGTTGGCCACCGTCCCGATGGCCGTCACTCCAAGCGCCGACTGCACGGTGGGAAAATTCGATTCCGTGCTGCCGGTGATCGGGGGATCGATCCCCAGCTCGCGGCACGCCCGGCCGATGCCGCGGCAAAGGGCTTCCCACCGGTCATCGGCGATGAAGTTTTGCAGCACGATGGCCCTCGCTTCCGCTCCGACGCTTACTAATTCCATTAAAGCGACGCGGGCGGCAAAATAAGCGACCACATCAGCCGGAGCAGATACGACGTCGCCCGGCTTGTCCCCGACCGCCGCCGAACCGTCGGCGGCAACGGCGATCTCCATGCCGTCGGCAAATGGAAGGAAAAGCACATCACGCATGCGGCGCCTCCACCCCCGCTTTCGCCGCCAACCGGGCGACAACCGGCATGACGGCCAAAGCGATCAACACGTTGACCGCGGCAGCTGCCGAAAGCGGCGGAATGACGGCAAAAACAAACGGCCAGCCGAACGAAACGGCAAGCGGCAGCGGCGCCAAAAACGCATTGCCGATGAAAAAGGCCGCGGCGCTGCCTATTTTCCATCCCCGCCGATGCAACACGGCGAACAGGGCGCCAAGCCCCGCCATTTCAAGAGCGACAAACCAATGAATCGGGCCGAGTGGAAAACCGCCGATCAACGCCGAAACCAAATGCCCCAGCCCAGCGACCGCCGCTCCGGCGCGCGGACCAAGAACCCCGGCGGCGACAAGCGCCGGTGCGCTGTCCAAAGCGATGCTGCCGACAAACGTCGGCAGCTTGATGAAGGATCCGATCACCGAAAGCGCCAAACAAACGGCCGTCCAAGCCAAGCGGCGGTTCATTGTTTCTCCTCCTTGTTGCGGAACACAATAGCGCTCCGTTCATACTCGATGTCCTTTACCCCTAAACGGGCGTTCACGACCCGGGCAGCGGCGAACAAATAATCGGACAGGCGGTTCATATATTTGAGCACAACATCGTTGATCGGCTCCGCTTTTTGCAAGGAAACGATGCACCGCTCCGCCCGTCTTGCCACCGTACGCGCCATATGGAGCGCCGCAGCCGCCTTGGAGCCGCCCGGCAAAATGAATTTTTGCAATGGCGGTGCCTCTTGCACGTGCGCATCAATGCGCTCTTCTAAAAATGTGACCATCGCCTCGGTCACCTTATACGGAAGCTTGCCGTTGACGATGGCCAGGTCGCCGCCGCAGTCAAACAGCTCGTGCTGGATTTTTTGCAGCTCGGCGCAAAGGTCGCGAAACCGTTCATCGCCGGCCAATAACGCAAGCGCCCATCCGATGAACGAATTCGCCTCGTCAATCGTCCCGTACGCCTCGACGCGCAAATGGTCTTTGTCAACGCGCCCGCCGACTAAACTCGTTTTCCCTTGGTCCCCGGTTCGCGTATACAATTTCACTTTTCCTCTCCCCCTTATTTCAATCGTTCCGCCAGTCCGCACCAAAGCCGGTCGACGCGGCAACACAAGGAAGCTAGTCGCTGGTAGCACATTCCCACTGCGTCGCGCCAGCGCCGCTCTTCCGGATCAACCGGAACAACGCCTTGCGTCACATCGGTGCCGATCCAAACGACCGTGCGGTTAGGCGCTGCCGCTTCCCATCGTTGCCAAGCGCGGAAATAGGATTCCCACTCGTCTGCGTCCGGACGGAGGCGGATGGCGGCTTCCAACCCGTCAAAGACGACCGTTTTTGCCGTTTCGATGCCATCCGGCGACCTATACGGCTCCAAATAACCGTTATGCCATACAATATGAACTCCATCATTTATTCCATACCGTTCCCGCACCCATTTTCGTTTTCCTTGAAACGCACCGCCGATAACGAAATGCACCGCTCTCCCCCTTTCCAACGCTCGATCGTCGATTCCAACGTATATCCGCCGGCAAATGGCACCTCCCATTCCCAGAACGAACGGGCATCCGGCGCATACTGCTCGAGCAGGAGGCGAATTGGGCCGCCATGGGTGACGATCACGACATGGCGGGCTTCGCTTTGCTCGGCCAAAGCGATCGTCTCCGCGAGCGCCTGTTTGATGCGCGCTTGAAAGTCGGCATAACGCTCTCCTCCAGGCGGCGCCGCGGAAAAGGGCGACGCAAGCCATTGGCGGTAGGCGGGCTCTTCTTCCAGCTCAGCAAACGTTTTTCCTTCCCAAGCGCCAAAGTGAAACTCGCGCCAGCGGCTGGTGCACCAATCTGCCCTGCGTCCGCCAAACAGCAAGGCGGCCGTTTCTCGACAGCGGTGAAGGTCGCTTGTGACCATGCAGTCGACCGGATACGGCCGCTCAAGCTGCAAACGGCATAGCCGATTGCGCTCCGCGGCCGCAAGCGGCGCATCCGTCCAGCCGATATACGCCCGACGTCGGTTTTGTTCCGTCATCCCATGGCGGATGAGTGTAACAGCCAAATGACGCCCCATAGCACCGTCTCCCCTCCTTCGATCAGCGCGCCGAGCACATCGCCGGTGATGCCGCCAAACTGTTTTTCCGCCCACGGCTTCGCTGCCGCCGCCAAAACGACAACCGCTGCAGCCAGCGCCGCCCCTGTTTGCACCGAAATGGCGGTGGATGCACAAAGAAGCGAAAGCAATACAAAAGCGAGTCCAAGCGCCCAAATGGCATCACGCCATGAACTATATTCGCGAAGCGATGCGGCCATTCCTGTCGGCTTTGCCAGCTTGCCGACGGAAAGAAGCCAGGCAGCTCCGGCCCGCGACAACAGCGGAACGGCGGCGAACAGCGCCGGCGGAACGCCGGCTTGGAGCGATTCGTACAGAAACAGCCAACGAAATGACAACAAACAAATAAGCGACAACACCGCAAACGCACCGACACGCGAATCGGACATGATCTCTTGCCGCCGCTTCACATCGCGGTATGAAAAAAACGCATCGCTTACATCCATAAACCCATCGGCATGCAGCCCGCCGGCTATCCAAATGCCGAGCCAAAGAAGAAGAAGCGCCCAAACAAGCGGCGAGCCAAATGAAAATAACGAAAAGAGCGCATACACTCCGGCTGAAAACGCCCCGATCAGCGCCCCCGCAAGCGGCATACAGCGTACGAGCCAGCGGACATGGACGGCGTTCCATTCAATCGAGCGCCGAATCGGGATGATGGTAAACAGCTGCAGCGCCAACAGCCATCCGTTCCATGCTTGCTTCATCGCGGCCACCGCCCCTTTTTCACGCGGAGAAGGCCGCATTCAACGACCGCGGCGGCCGCTGCTTCCGCGACCAACTGTTGGTGAAGCGAGCCAAGCGTTTTCATGTAGCGAAATGTGCCAGGATCATCCGGCACGCCCCCGGAAAACAGCTCGTTCGATACAATCACAACCGCGCGGCAGGCGGCATCCCACGCCCGCACTCCGTCAAGCAAGCGGCGGGCGGTGGCTTGGGCGGTTGCGTCTGTTTTCCAGCTTTCCCCGGAAAACAATTCGTGGGCGAGCCAAGCGGTCAAGCAATCAAGCAGGACGACATCATTAGGGCGCAGGGAAGCGGCAATCTCCCGAGAAGAGAACGGGGCTTCCCACACCGTCCAATGCGCGGCCTGCGCCGCACGCCGCTCTTGATGGCGGCGGATGCGCTCCGTCATTTCTTCATCCACTGCCTGCGCGGTAGCAATATAGTGAAGCCGACCTCCGCAAGAAAGCCGGATGGCGCATACTTCCGCCGCTTCACTTTTTCCGCTGCGCGCGGCTCCGCTGACAAACACAATCATCCGCTCCACCTCGCAAGCGCCTCAAGCAGCCGATCGTTTTCCACCTGCGTTTTGACCGCGAGCCGCACGTAACGTCCATCCAGTCCAGGAAAATTCATTGTATGCCGCGGGACGATTCCTTGCTGCAATAAATAGAAAAACAAATCCTCTGTCCGTCCGGAGAGCGGACGCAGCAAGTAAAAATTGACCACCGACGGCGAGACGGCATACCGGCCGGCCGGCAGCGACCGAAACACGCGCTCCCGCTCGGCGGCGATCCGTTCTTTCGTCCACTTGACAAACGATTCCATCGCCATGAAACGAAGCGCCAATTGTTGGGCGATGCAGTTTGTGCTCCATGGCGGCTGATGCGTTTTCAGCGAAGCGATCACCGCCTCGTCGGCAGCGACATAACCAAGGCGCGCGCCGGCCAGATGATGGATTTTCGTCAACGATCGAAGCACAATGAGGCGCGGATAGCGATCCAGCCACCGCATGGCTGTAAATCCGCCGCGCCAAAACGGATAGAACGCCTCATCCACCACGATATACGTCCCTGCTTGATCCGCTGCAGCGACGAGCGAGCGGAGATCACGCTCCGGCATCACGGTTCCGGTCGGGTTGTTCGGATGACAGAAAAAAACCGCGTCGCATTCCGCTGCCCATGCCGCCGCTTTGTCGATGTCGTACGAAAAACCGTGGCTTTCCTCTGCCAGCAAAGACTTGACTTCGCATCCGTAAGCAAGGCAGGCGCGCCGATACTCGGAAAACGTCGGCTCTAAGATGCCGACGCGCCGGCCGGCAAGCAGCGCGGCCAACAAATAAATCGCCTCCGCTGCCCCGTTCGTCACCAGCACTTGCCCGGGGCGAATCTGCTCCTGCTTGGCAACGAGCTCCCTGAGCGCCTTCGCTTCCGGATCCGGATACTCACCGGCCCAGCGAATCCATTCCTCGCCGTTCGGCCAAGCCGACGGCGGCAGGCGATATGGGTTCGTATTGACGCTGAAATCAATGTATTCTTTCGGAGGGGCCAATCCGCATTGCTCATACAACGCGCGCGGATTCGCCCCATGCGCCGGCCAACGCAACGATCATCCCCCCGATCCATAGCAATAACGTAAAGGCGAGCACCGTTCTGATCATGATGCCGACCGCCTGGCGAATATGAACCGAGCGCAGCGGAACATCGGGATCGCCGAGTGTCGGCCGCTCAGAGACGACGCCGCCATATGTATTCGTCCCGCCCAGCTGCACCCCAAGCAATCCAGCCATCGCCGCCTCGAGCCAGCCGCTGTTCGGGCTTGGGTGGCGGCGGGCATCGCGAAACAATATCGACAGCGCCAAACGAAGCCGGCGGCCGCCGCAGACCAACACCATCACGAGCGCCGTCAGCCGCGCTGGAATATAGTTGAACACATCATCCAACCGAGCAGCTGCCCAACCAAATTCGCGATACGTTTCATTTTTATAGCCGAGCATCGAATCGCACGTGTTCACCGCCCGGTACAGCATGGCAAGCGGCGCGCCGCCCAAGGCCGCGTAAAAGAGCGGAGCAGTGATGCCGTCGCTCGTATTTTCCGCCACCGTTTCGACGCAGGCGCGGGTGATGCCGGCCTCATCGAGCCGCTCGGTGTCGCGGCCAACGATCATCGACAGCGCCCGCCGCGCCTCGGGAAGATCGCCCGCTTCAAGCGGCCGGCGCACATCCTCAGCCGCTTCAGCGAGGCTTTTGGTCGCAATGGTGGTGAAAATAAGCGCCGCCTCGACCGCCACCCCCACGTACACGGACAACGCATAGCCTACATAAACGACCAACGCCGACAACCCGTAGACGGCGGCCAGGACCGCCGCTACGGCCGCCGCACCTTTCGCCCGCCGCCTTGTTCCCTGGTTCCAGCGCCGATCAAACCAGGCGATCCACTTTCCCATGCCCCGCACCGGATGCGGAAGCCAATGCGGGTCGCCAAGCAACGCGTCAAGCAACAAGGCCAATGCCATCGCGAACAGGTGCGTCATCGCCGCCCCCTCCGCCGCTTGTAGCGGTCAAGCGCCTCGATCGTCGCTTCATACACGAGCCGACCGATCGCGCGCCCCAGTTCCGTCGCCGTTCCGGCATAGGCAAACGTCCGCCCGGTTTGCGTCGCCGCCACGGCGAGCGAATCGGTCGACGTGCCGGTGGCAAGCGTCCCTGTTTCCGGGTCGCAAACCGAACGGTCGGCGAGCGCTTTCGCCTTCGCTTCCGTCGCCGTCATCATCGCCTGGACAAACGCCGCTTCCGTCAGCATTCCGTCAATGACAATCACCATATTGATCGTTCCCGGCCTTGCCACAAGCGGCTTATGCTGCCATGCCCGAGCGGCATCAACCGCATTGCCGACGCCAGCGGTCGTCATGACCGCAACCGAAAACGCTTCCCCTTCTTCCTGAAGCCAAACGGCATCATGGACGTCAACCGCCGTCATCATGCCGATCGTTCGTTCCGGCGAAAACCCGTGTTGCTCCAAATAGCGGCGCATGTCTCCTTCCGCATCGCGGCAATCGTAATCCAACCCGACATGGCGATTGACAAAATGGGTCGCCCATTGAAACCCAGCGCCGATCAATGCCGAGGACAGGACGCGAAGCGGCTGGCAGGAGGCAAGAACAGCGGCGTCATCAAGAAAGGACAAACGCAGCCCGCCGGCCGGCGATTCTTCTTGTTTTCCTTTCGGCACAAACGAAAACATCGGCTTTGCCGTCGCCGGATGGGCCAAACGCACAATCGGCGCGGCAAACACTTCCTCAAGCAGCGCCGGCGTCATCACATCTGTCGGCGTTCCAAGCGCCGCTGTTTTTCCTTCTTTTAACACAAGCACCCGGTCGCAATATAAGCTAGCGACGTTCATATCGTGAAAGACGGCGACGACCGTCAAATCGCGGGAGCGGGCAGCTTCCGCGAGCCGGTCCAAAAGCCGGACTTGGCCACTCATATCCATATGGTTCGTCGGTTCATCCAAAAGCAGCAGCCGCGGCTCTTGGGCGAGCGCCCGCGCCAAATAGGCGCGCTGCCGCTCCCCGCCGCTTAGCCGCTCAAGCGGCTCATTGATTTTGTCGGCCAAGCCGACCGCACGAAGCGCTTCTTGAACCGCGGCTTCATCCTCTTTCGTCCACGCCGGAAACAAGCCGCGCTGATGAGCATAACGGCCGAGTGCCACCGTTTCTCTCACCGTGTAGCCGGGCGCCGTCTCCGCTGTCTGCGGCAGGACGGCGGCAAACCGCGCCCATTGCTTCGCAGACAGCGCCAAAAGCGGCTGGCCATGAATCTTGATCTCACCGCTGGCAAGCGGAAGCTCTTTGCAAATGAGTTTCAGCAGCGTCGTTTTTCCACTGCCGTTCGGCCCGACGATGCCGAACAGCTCCCCTTTTTCCACGGAAAACGTCACACGATCAAGCACTTGCTTTGGTCCATACCGATGCGATACGGCCCGCACCTCAAGCATCATCATCCCATCTTTCGCTTCGTTTTTCGGAAAAACAAGACGGCAAATAGCGGGGCGCCGATCAGCGAGGTGATGACGCCGATCGGCAGTTCGCGCGGTTCAATGATCGTCCGCGCCGCCACATCGGCGAGCACAAGAAACGCCCCGCCATACAAGAGCGACAGCGGCAGCAGCATCCGATAGTTTGGCCCGCACACAAGCCGGACCATATGCGGAACAACGAGCCCAACAAAACCGATCGTCCCGGACACCGACACCGCCGCGCCAGTGAGTAGCGCGGCCGCCGTCAAAATGATGACTTTTCGGCGCGTAACATCAACGCCGACATGAAGCGCCGCCGCCTCGCCAAAAGCAAACGCGTTCAACTCGCGGCCGTTGGCGAGAAGCACCGCCGCGCCGATGAGAAAAAACGGCAACAAAAGCCCGCTGTACTTCCAGCCGCGCATCGCCACGCTCCCCATCAGCCATGAGATGATTTGCCGCAATTCTTCCCCGGTCAAAGCGATCATGAGCGAAATGAAGGCGCTGAAAAACGCGCCGAAGATAATGCCGGCTAAAATGATCGTCTCAACCGACAGCTGCCGCTCAACCGCGCGGGTGAACGCCAAAACGGCGGCAAGCGTCGCCATGCCAAACAAAATGCTGACCACCGGCAATGTAAACGTGCCAAAGAGCGGCCATTGCCAACCGAGAAACATGACGAGCACCGCTCCGACCGCAGCGCCGGATGAGACGCCGAGCGTGTACGGATCGGCGAGCGCATTTTTCAGCAACCCTTGGAACGCCGCGCCGGCCATCGCCAGCGAGGCGCCGACCAAAAACGCGAGCACAACGCGCGGCAGGCGAATCGCTATGACAATCGGCGCCCAATCGGCCGGAATGTCAGACGGAAGCGGCATACCAAACCATTCGGACGCAAGAATGCGAACAATAGAAGAAAAGGGAATCGACAGCGATCCTGTCGATATCCCTACGAGCAACGATAAAATGGCCGCCATGACGGCCAATATATACATCCACGTTTTACTTGAACACATCCGGGTAAATGGCTTTGGCAAGTTCCTCGACCCCTTCGGCAAGGCGCGGACCCGGCCGGCTCACTAAATCGGAGTTGACGTCATACACCCGCTTGTTTTTCACCGCTGGCACGTCTTTCCAAGCGGTGCGCGCAAGCACTTGCTTCGCTCCGCCGTATGTCGTGATGATAACGTCCGGCTTATAGGCCACTGCTTTTTCTTCTGTCACCATCGGCCAGCCTTCCAAGCTGCCGGCGACGTTTTTCGCTGAAATCACTTGGAGCATCTCATCCATAAACGTCCCTTTGCCGGCCGTATACAGCTGCGGCGGCGGCGACACTTCAATCCAGACGTTCGCCTGCTTATCCGCCGGGATTTGTTTCGCTTTTTCTTGAATTTGCGCAAGCTTCTCTTTCATATCATTAATCACTTGCTTCGCTTTGTCCGTCGTCCCTGTCGCTTTGCCGATCAATTCGATGGACGCATACACATCGTCAAACGACTTTGCATCATTCACGACAAGCACGGTGATGCCGGCGTCTTTCAATTGCTTGAGGCCATCGCGCGAGTTATGGGCGCTTGACGCGTGAGCCAAGACGAGATCCGGCTTGAGCGAAATGATTTTCTCGACGTTAAACTCCATGCCGCCGATTTTCGTTTTCGTTTTGACGTCTTCCGGATAATTGTCAAAATCGCTGACGCCGACGATTTTCTCGCCAAGCCCCAACGCATAGGCGATTTCCGTATTGCTTGGGATGAGTGAGACGATTTTTTTCGGCTCTGCCTTGATGGTTACATCTTGGCCAAGCCCGTCTTTCACCGTCACCGGAAACGCCGCTTGTTCCGTTTTCGGCTCTTCTTTTTTCGTTGGTTGGGCGTTGCTATTGGTCCCACTGCTGCAACCGACCAGCACGGCGGCCAGAAGGAATAGAGCAGCCAACGCCGCCGTCCATTTCCAACGCTTCATCGGTCGTTCCCCCTTTCGCTATGTAAAAATAAAAACGCCCATTCCGCCTAAATCTGGGAATGAGCGCGAAACAGACCGCCAATGGGCACAACAATGCCCTGTACGACTGTTTCCGCGTCTCACCCCCCGAAGATTCGGAAACTGCGGCAAGCAAGGCAGGTCTACTGACTCATGCTTCATCCTACTCTGAAGCCTTCCCGTACGGAAAACAGCGCAAGCCATCTGTCCGTACAGTGGCGATTTCATTTCGTCCGCATTGACAGTTGCGGGGACAGCTCCGGATTCTCACCGGATTCCCTATTAAGCCTTTTCGGCACCTTGCTGCGAATCTATTCAGTTATCGGATATGGACATTTTTATATTAAAGCAAGGCTTGGTGTTTGACAACTATTTTTGTAGAAAGAAGTCGGTCCACCACCTAGATAGATGAAGAAAAGGCGCTTCCTTTTGACGCCTTTTCGATCCCTTTACTGCCCGATATATTTTTCAAACACAAACCCGAAATCCTTCACCGTATAGTTCTTTTTCGCTTCCGCCAGCCAGCGAAAAGCGTATTCATTCACGGCCTGAAAATCCGCCGACACATTGGCGCCGTCGCCGCGCATGTTGGCAAACACCTTGGCCGCCAGTTCCAAACTCCGCTCCGCATAGTTGAACTTCGTTTCGTTTTCATGGCAAATCTCCGCGATCGCCAGCAGCGATTTATACAAATCTTTCAATTCCTCAATATGCTTTTTATGCACATCAATCGAGTAGGAGTGCGACCCGATTTTAAATTTGATTTCCGCGTCCAAGTCGACCGTCCCGGCTGTTTCGAGCGACACGTCGGAAATCGGATGCTTATAGTAATCGTAGCGGCGCAGCGTCCGTTTTTTGCTCGTGGCGCTTGTGCCGTCTAGATGAATGAGCGCGCGGTTTGTGAAGCAATATTCATCGGATTTCGATTTAATAAGGAAATAGATTTTTTCCCCATCCTCGTGCATCACATAATCATCGGCATCCACTTTGTCGTAATCTTTCGGCTGAATAACCGAGCCGATGTCGCTTAGCCCAAGCACATCGGCGGCGACTTTTCCAAACATGCTCATTTTCCTCCGGCTCCTTCCATGTTTTATCGGCGCCCGCCTATTGCGGATGAACGGCGTTTTGCCTTAACAAGGCGCCGTACTCTCATTCTGTAATACGTCGCGATCGAAAAAATGTTTCATCGTCGGCAAAAAACGAAAGACCCAACGCCTTTTATGACGGCGTCAGGCCATACAAGCAACTACAGTTCCCCGCTTAGACGGGAGTCTTTGTTAGTGAGTCGCAAAAAGATCAAATAAACGAGTCCAATCGCGATCCAAATCAATCCTAGCTTTTTGCTGAGCGGGTCCAGATTCATCCATACATAGCCGATGATAACAAAACCGATGAGCGGAAACAAGAGATGATTGATATAATCGTTACTCTTTTGTTTGCGCAAGAAATAGTTCATCACCGACACATGCAAAAAGAGGAAAGCCGTCAGGGCGCCAAAGTTGACAAGCGAAGCGAGCTTATCAATTTGCGAGGCGAACACCGTCGTGACAATGAGCGAAATCACAGCGACAAGCAATGTGCTGACGTATGGCGTTTGAAATTTCGGATGCACTTTGGCCAGCACACTGGGCAGTTTACGGTCGCGACCCATGCTGTACAAAATGCGGGAGATGGCTGCCTGGGCGACGAGCGCGTTCGCGATCCCCCACGAAAGCGCGGTGGCGACGATCGTTGTCCATTTCAGCCATGGTCCGCCTGCCAGCTCCGCAATCTGATAAAACGCCACGTCCGCGTTTTTAAACGTCGTATAATCAGGCCAAATGAGAGCGGCGACCCATGTTTGCACGATGAAAAGCGCACCGACAACGAGCAAAGCGAAAATGATCGCTTTGCCGATCGATGATTTCCCGTCTCTCGTTTCCTCAGCCAGCGTCGACACCGCATCAAAACCAAGGAAGCTCAAGACGGCCACCGACACCGCCCCCATCACCGTCTCCACGCTGAAATGATCGGGATCGTACAGCGGTTTGAACGTAAACTGCGCTCCATTGACGCCTTTTATAATAGCAATAATTCCTGTGATCACAAACACTGCAAGGACAATGAGCTCTAAAACAACAATCACTTTGTTCGCTTTGGCCGTCATCTCGATTCCGAGAATATTAATGATCGTATTCATGGCAATAAACAGAATTAGCCACACGTAAATCGGCACTTGCGGCACAATGTCGGCTAAGGCAGCAGCGCTGACCAAATAGAGAAGAGCCGGAACGAAAATGTAATCAAGCAAAATGACCCAGCCTGCCATAAAACCGACATATTCATTCATTCCCCGCTGGGCGTAGGAATACACGGAACCAGCGATTGGAAACGCCTCGGCCATTCTGGCGTAGCTCAAGGCGGTGAAAATCATCCCCACCATTCCGATTAAGTATGCTAAGGCGACCATCCCTTTTGACCCTTGCGCTACATACCCGTAAATGCCGAAAGGAGCGATCGGCACCATGAACACCATTCCGTAAATCAACAAATCAACAAATGTGAGCGACCGTTTTAATTCCTGTTTATAACCAAGCGACTCGACCGATGTGTTCGTTTCAAGTTGCGCCATCGCCGTTCCCTCCTCAATCCTCAAACAGGCGGATGACATACGCTTCAAGCACAAATCGCGGTACAAAGAAACGCGCCGTGACGAGCGGGTCAACGACTTGGCTGATTTGTGTCTGACCGGCAGCGCTAAGCACCATCGTCAAATGGTTCAGCGTCAACGGAGTGTGCGGCAACAGCAAATCAACCATTTCCTCAACCGACTGTTTGACCGCCTCATCCAACGTTTTGGCCGAGACGATCGTCGCAATGCCATCATCGTTTTGCAACAGTGGATGGTTGAGCGAATATCCTTTCATCACCCGGACGGTGACCGTCACTTCCCCCGGAATTTCGATACCAGACACGCCGATTTCGCCGTCCCCCATCGCCGCATGCAAATCGCCTAATGCGAACAACGCCCCTTTGACAAAAACCGGGAAGTAAACGGTTGCCCCTGTTGTAATGAGCTTTGTATCCATATTGCCGCCATGCGGCCCGGGCGTCCCGCACGACACATCCTCACCGCTCGGCGCTACCCCGATGACGCCAATCATTGGATTTAATGGAATAGAAAGATGCTCGTCAAATACGGCCCGGTTTTCTTCTACTGGAATCATTTTTGCCTCAAACTGCGGAATCCGGTCTCCAAGCACCCCGAGCCCTGGGCCGACAGCCATGACCCCCTGTCCTTTGAGGCGAATCTGTTCAATTTTTACCGCTAAAATGTCACCGGGTTCCGCCCCTTCAATATAGATCGGTCCGGTCGCCGGATTGATATGATTCCAATCGATCGAGTCAAACGGCGTTTCGCTTGAAGTAATTTGATTTTGGAAACAGTCGTACGTTTCGATGACAAACGTTTCCCCTGACTGTACTGTTCGAACCGGTTGGTGGTTTTTGCTAAATGCATAAATGGCCGTTGTGCATGGAACAAATGACATGTCCGCTTTCCTCCCTTTCGTTTTTGTCTCATTATAACAGGGAGCAAACAAACTGTTTTGCATTTTTTTGATTCATTTTTGTTACTTCTTTATTTTTTGAATTAATCGATAAATCTGAGTAAACAAGAAACCGCCAATCCCATTCCATGCTATGGCCTCCAGCACATTATGGCGCATTCCCCATCGCCAGGCGATAGCAAACAAACATACCCATCCGATCATGCCTATAACCCCCATCGGTTTCTCTCCTGTCCGTAAAGCAGCCAACCCAAAACACGAGGAGGCAAGCAAGGCGGTCGAAAACATGACCATCCGCATCGGAAGAAGAGGAGCAATAAAAAAGAGGGCTAGTACAAGCAAAAAAGAGATGACATATGTCCATGAGAGATGCCTGCTCCACCTGTGCCAAAAAATTTGCACAACGGAATGCAAGGAAAGGGATAAGCTGAGTGACAACGCCGCCAGCAAGGCAATAGTAAGCGGCCAAGCAATCAAGACAGAAGAATGAAGCAGCCACCGTTTCAGTATGGCGGCAGTCGAAGCGGCCGCCGCATACGGGACGCATAAGGCTGCAACGGCCAACGGAAGCGGAGCAAGGCAAAACGCGGCCATAGAAAACGTCAGCGCAACGCGTTCTTTTTTCAATATTGATGCAATATCCCATACATACTCGTCGGCCAACCATTGCCCGGCAGCCGCCGCCAGCACAGCCCAAAACAACACGAACAACGAAACCATGTTCACATCGAGGGAAGCTGGGACAGTGCGTACAATCATCTCATATTGCCGCGCCACACCACCCGTTAGATAATAGGCAAACGGAACCATTCCCATCACTATATAAACAATGTATAGCAGAACCGTTCCGATTTTCCGCATCCCCAACCAACCGGCGAGCACGGTAAACACGTACACATAGACGAACCAAATGAATAAAAAAGTCGGAGAAAAACGAAAGAGTTGCTGCAACAAATATGCACATAACACGACAACGGTAAGCAGCCGGCCGATCGAAAGAAGGCGAACAAAAAACCGAAAGAAAAACAAAGCCCGCGCCGTAAAACAGCAGTCCGGCCAGCGATCCCCTTCCTCTGTTAGGGAACGATAGCGTACGGCCGCTGCTGAACGCCAAAGCACAAAAACGGCGGCCCACACCGCCATAGCCGTCACCACCCCCGCCGCCACCCCACCATGAATAAAAGCATAACATCCAAACAACAGCAGCTCACCGGATGCGAAACGCAGTAACAGGGCATTGACCCCCTTGCTTAATCCAAGCGCCTCCGCTCCGATAAAACTGCAGCGACCAATATGCGGCACAGCAGCAAGCAGCAGTACGCATGCCATGAATAAAAGCATATACCAGTCCATTATCCATTGGTCTCCTTATACTTCGTAGGCGGGATGCCGACATATTTTCGAAACAAATGACTGAAATGATGTTGACTAGAAAATCCTGTCTCCTCAGCAATGCGTGCCATGGACCAATCCGGCTTTTTGGTCAACAGCTCTTTCGCCTTTTCAATCCGATATCGATTGACGTAATCCTTAAAATGGATGCCGATCTCCTCAACAAACAGCCTGCTCAAATAGGCTGGATGTACATGCACGGCAGCGGCTACCTCGGTTAAGCTGATTTTTTGTGCATAATGACAGTGCACATATTCGAGCGCCGCGCGGATGAGCGGGGACGAGACAAGCGCTTCCGGATGCTTTTGTTCAAATTTCGACAACGCTTGATCAAACTCGCTCTCGATGAGCGGCTTCACCAAGTAGTCGAGCACTTCAAGCTGAATCGCCCGTTTGGCATAAGCAAAATCTTGGTAGGCTGTGATAATGATCAAGGCAAGATCGGGCTGTTTTTGTTTGAGCTCATAGGCCAAATCCAACCCGGACTGTCCAGGAAGGTGGATATCGATCAGCGCCAGCCGGAAGCGATGGGATGCGGCCAACCGTTTCGCCTCTGCGGCATCCTCCGCCGGCCATACTTCCCAATGCGGATATTTCCGCTTCACCAAATACGTGAGTTGTTCCAATTCTAAATATTCATCATCGACAATCAACACCTTCATCGTTTATCCCTCATCCCCTGGAACATACGGCCAAACGACAAGCGCCTCTGTCCACCCGCGCTCATCTTTTTGCAACACAAGCTGAGTTGGCAAATCAAACAAAAGAGCAAACCGCTTGCGCAAATTATCCAAGCCGACACCTCCATTCGCGATGGATAACTCCTTCCCTTCATTGCCATTATCGCAGACGCGCAAATATACCCAGTTGCCTTGGCGTCGAAAATCGATCGCCAAACATTTTTCACCCGCTTTTTTCTCAAGGCCATGTTTGAATGCGTTTTCCACCAGCGTTTGCAACGTATAAGAAGGAATGAGCGCACGCTCTCCATCCGGATCCATTTGCACCGACACCGACAGCCGTGAACCGAAGCGAAGCTGCTGCACCGCTAGATAGTTGCTTGTATGCGCCCATTCTTGTTTGAACGGAATAAGCGGCTGTTTCGTCTCATAGCTATCACGCAAAAACAGCGCAAAATGCTCCATTCCCCGAATCATTTCTTCATTTTTTCCTAAGCGCGCCAAGGATAAGAAAGCGTTCAACGCATTGAAAAAGAAATGCGGTCGGATTTGTTGATGGAGCTGCATATACTTGCTTTCTTGGAGTTCTTTTTCCAATCGAAGGCGCGCATGTTCCAACTGCCAATAATCCACTTCTTTTTCCGCTACCCCCAACAGCGCCAACACTGTCAACGATACAAGCGGCAACAATACGCTGAAAATGAGAATGAGATGAAATAATGGCTCGGCAATCATCATATTCTCCCCGCCATGCGCAATGCTTTCTCATTTGTTCTTTAATTTTATCACAAATTTGTTCTTTCATTTGATCACAAAATAAATAGAGGCGGCGGTACAAGGCAACCGTTTCCCACAGCCGCAAATCTACTTCTCCAACTCCTTGATACACGCCCTACTCTCTGCCCGAAAAAACGCCCCAAAAGCGAATGCTTTTGGGACCGACTGATCATATTCCATTTTATCTCAACGGCGATCTTGCCATGCGAATATACGTGTGGCGTCTGCCGCGAATGGCGATCGAATACGCCATAATATTCTCTGGAACAGCGATGCCATGATAGCCAGCGTCGCCGATATGATGTAGATCCGCCCCAGCCATTTTGCTTGCAAGCGCGATTTGACGAATCGTACTCTCGTCAGCTCCTTCTTGGCTTGTGCCGATCGTCAGCATCGCAAGCGCCCCATGTTCATGCGCCACCTGAACAAGCTTCTCTGTCTTGTCTAATGTCACCCCCGGCACCGTTCCAGGAGCCGGCATCAAAACGACATCCGCACCAGCGTGAATGAAACGCACCACCACTTCTTCCGATACGATCCCGCTTCCCGCTTCATCGGCAACGCCTGCCGCGTGCATTTTCCCAGCCATCACGAGAGCATCCTCGCCTAAAATGGACCGCGCCGTTTCGATGGCTTTCACAATCTCATCATTCGTCACGCCTGTTTTCGGGTTTCCGGTTAGGCAAACAAAATCAAATCCTAGCTGTTTTGCTTGTTGCAGCGACTCGGCCGTTGCCATTCTCCCTTTTGGCAGCGTCGCAAGCTCCTCAAGCTGCTTTGCATTTGGGTCAACCGGCTCCAAATTGACGCCAACCGGGCGCCCTGTCAACTGCTTTAACCGTTCCACCATTTGATTCGGTTCGTTCGTGTCCAACCCGTTCACAACCGGCCGGAACACATCGAACCAATTCAACAACAGCAAATCCGCCCCAAACGCCGTGGCCAGTTCGGCGTTGGTGACCGCCGGATACAGCGGCGCGAATTCCCCGACGACTTCCGCGACGATCACCCTGCCTTCTGACGCTTGAATCGATTGTTTTAACTGTTTTCCTGTCATCCGACGAAAATCGGAGGCGTTGCAATCCAACAGCCGCTTCACCGGAGCTCCCCCTTTCTGGCGTCCCTTAAAAGAACGGCTTCGTTGTTCCTTATTTTCTCATAGCGTTGGCCAGAAATTCGACATCCGTGCCAACGACCACTTGCAAATCCGTTTGGTTGAGGCGAAGCACGCCTTTCGCTCCCAAACGTTTCAATTCTGCTTCGTTGACTTTTGACATGTCTTTCACTTTTAGGCGCAAGCGTGTGACACAATTGTCAATTTGCGCGAGATTATCTTTTCCTCCTAACGCCTCGATATATTTTGCAGCAAGGTCCTCGTATTTGACGCCCGACTGCGCCGCACCGCTGTCGGCAAACTCTCCCTCTACCTCATCTTCACGCCCCGGCGTTTTCAAATCGAGCTTCGTAATGAGGAAATAGAAGACGACGAAATAGACGACAGCATATACAAGACCTTGAACAATCAACAAATACGGTTTTTTCGCAATGCCGTAGTTTAAGAAAAAGTCAATCGCCCCGGCCGAGAACGTAAACCCGTGGTGGATGTCAAGCATTGTCGCCACTGCGAGCGACAAGCCGGTCAACACGGCATGGACAACGTAGAGCAATGGCGATAAAAACATGAATAGAAACTCAATTGGCTCCGTAATCCCGGTTAAAAACGACGTCAACGCCACGCCAAGGAGCGCGCCGGCGACCGCTTTGCGACGCTCTTTTTTCGCCGCCGCGATCATCGCCAGCGCTGCCGCGGGCAGGCCAAACATCATGATCGGGAAGAAGCCGGCCATAAAAATGCCCGCATCCGGGTCGCCGGCGAAAAAGCGGCTTAAATCGCCCGTTTTTCCGTTATACTCGCCAAACACAAACCAGACGAAGCTGTTTAACACATGGTGCAATCCGACTGGAATGAGCAACCGGTTGAGGAACCCGAAAATGCCGACGCCAACCGCCCCGGCGCCAACGATCCAATGGCCGACCGCGTTGATGCCATCTTGAATCGGCGGCCATACATAGCCAAAAATCAAGGCAAGCACGAGCATGACAAGCGATGTCACGATCGGCACAAACCGCCGTCCGCCGAAAAAGCCGAGCCAATCCGGCAGCTTGATATCATGATAGCGATTGTATAAAAGCCCGGCGATCACTCCGGAGATGATGCCGCCTAATACGGACATATTGATGTCCTTATCAATCGCGGCGGCCCCTTTTGTCAAGACAAAGTAGCCGATCGCCCCAGCAAGCGCCGCCGCGCCGTTGCCGTCTTTCGAAAAACCGATGGCCACGCCGATGGCGAAAATGAGCGCTAAATTGGAAAACACTGCATCGCCTGCGGCGGCGATAAACGGAATATTCAATAAATCAGGCTGACCGAGCCGAAGCAACAATCCTGCCGCCGGCAAAACGGCAATCGGCAGCATTAATGCTTTTCCAAGCCGCTGTAAAAAGCCTAACATCATGATCCTCCCCTTTTCATCTCAATCATAAATTTGTACCGGTCGCCGCGGTACACCGATTTGACGACTTCAAGCGGCCGACCGTCGACAAGGTGCGTGCGGCGCTCAAGCAACAGCACCGGAGCCCCTTCTTTCATCTTCAGATGCTCCGCCTCCACCTTGCGGGCGACAGATGCTTCCAATGTTTGAACAGCGGAGCCGATGATCATTCCTTTTTCTTTTTCGATAAATTCATAGACGGAACCGCTTACAACATCACGCGTCAGCCCGGGAACAAGATGGACAGGAATGTACAGCGTCTCCAACGCCATCGGCAAGCCGTCGGCCAACCGAAGGCGGCGGACTTCGTAAAGGTCATCGCCTTCCGTGACGCCAAGTCCTTCAGCGAGCTTCTGAGAAGCCGGAACCGTCTCAAAGCTGAGGACGATCGTGCCGGGCTCCATGCCGCGCGCCCGCATATCTTCGGAAAAGCTCGTCAGCCCTTTCAGCGGCTGCTCGATTTTTTGGGCGGCGACAAATGTTCCTTTCCCGCGCCGGCGGATGAGATAGCCATCGTTCACTAAATTGTTGACCGCCTGCCGAACGGTCATCCGGCTGATGTCATACATTTCCGCCAACTCGCGCTCAGACGGGATCATTTCGCCCGGCTGCCACTCCCCTTTTTCGATCTTTTCTTTCATATATTGCTCGAGCTGATAGTAAATCGGAATCGGCGACTGTTTATCGATCACGGCGCATCCACCCGCCGCTTTTCCTTTGGGATGAGCGAGAGCGCCTCTCGGTCGGCGATGATCGTCACGTCCGGATGAAGGTGAAGCGCTGAAGCCGGCAAGTCCGGTGTGACAACGCCTTCGAGAAGCCGGGCCATGGCCTCCGCTTTTTCCTCCCCTGACGCCAACAGCACGATGCGGCGGCTGCGCAAAATGGTCGCAATCCCCATCGTAATGGCATAGCGCGGCACGTCATCAAGCGATGGGAAAAAGCGGGCGTTCGCTTCCCGTGTCAGCTCGGTCAGCTCGACGACGTGGGTGGCTGTCGAAAACGGCGTCCCAGGCTCGTTGAACCCGATATGGCCGTTGCGGCCGATGCCCAAGAGCTGCAAATCGATGCCGCCCAATTCATCGATGAGCCGCTCGTAACGGCGGCATTCTTCGTCAAGATCAGCGGCCAAGCCGTCCGGCACATGCGTCTGATGAAGCGGGATGTCCAATTGGGCAAACAAATGCTGATTCATATAATAGCGATAGCTGTTCGGATGATCCGGGCCAAGGCCTACGTATTCATCCAAATTGACCGTGCGCACGAGCCGATACGATGTCCCATGCTGCCGATGATCGGCGGCCAATTCGCGGTACACACCGAGCACGGTCGAGCCGGTCGCCAAGCCGAGAACGGCGTTCGGCTTTTCCTTGACTTGTTTGATGATGATGTCCGCCGCCTGACGGCTCATCTCTGCGTAGTCAGCAGCTTTCAAAAGCTTCATGGCCATCGCTCTCCACCCCTTTCATCCGGCTTGCGATAGGCAAGGGCGCCGCGGCAAAACGTCATCATGACTTCATATCGTTCATTCAAAACGACGACATCGGCGTCTTTGCCGGGCCGCAAGCTGCCTTTCCGATCAAGCAAGCCAAGCTGTTTCGCCGGATTCCAGCTCGCCATGCGGATCACCTCTTCAAGCGTGCAGCCAGTATAATCGAGCACACGGCGGATGGCCTCGCCAAGCTTGAGCACGCTTCCCGCCAGCGTGCCGTCGGCAAGCCGCGCCTCTCCGCCCCGAACAGTCACCTCTTGGCCGCCAAGATCATACCGCCCATCACCTAGACATTTCGCCCGCATGGCATCGGTGATTAATATGAGCCCATCGCTTCCTTTATTCCGGTAAGCGAAGCGGACCATCGGCGGCGCAACGTGCAACCCGTCGGCGATCAGCTCGCACATGACTTCTTCAAACATAAGCACAGCACCGGCGACACCCGGTTCACGGTGATGGATGCCGCGCATCCCATTGAACAGGTGGGTCGCATGCGTCACCCCTGCATGGACCGCCGCTTTTACTTCGTCGTAAACGGCATCGGAATGGCCGATCGAAGCGATCACACCCGTCTGTTTCAAGTAGGCGGCAAGTTCCAGCCCCCCGTTCCGCTCTGGGGCAAGCGTGACAAGGCGGATATGGCCGCCCGCCGCCTTTTGCCAGTGCTGGAACAGTGAGATGTCCGGATCGGCGAGATGGCGCGGGTGCTGCGCTCCGGCGCGCTTCGGCGACAAAAACGGCCCTTCCAGATGAACGCCGAGCACTTCAGCCGCTCCCGGCCTGTTCGCCTCCGCCATATAGCGAGCGACGTTGCGAAGCGCGGCTTCGATTTGTTCGCTTGGCGCTGTCATCGTCGTCGCCAAAAAGCTCGTCGTCCCTTCCGCCGGCAGCGCCTTCGCCATCTTGTAAAGCGCCTCCGGGGTCGCATCCATGACATCCGCCCCAGCCGCCCCATGAATATGGACATCGATGAATCCCGGCACGATGGAAAACCGTGAGGAAAGCTCGATCACTTCCGCCCCTGCATCAGTTGGGCATGACGACATCGGCCCGATCGCGGCCACTTTTTCCCCTTCGATCAGCACATACCCTTGTTCAATGTTTCCTGTTTCTGCATACACCGCGGCATTTTTCAATATCCACCGCTTCATCGCGATTCCCCACTTTCTGTCTCTCATTATAACATTATATATTCTAGTTGTCTATACCACTAAAACAAATCCGTCAACCAGTTCGCTTCAGTATGAAAGAAGCAGGGAAGCCGTGGCTTCCCCGCTCTTCCAAACGGCGCTACGCTCCTTTCGGTCCGCGGGCCGGCAAATAAAACGAAAACGTCGTTCCTTCGTTCAGTTTGCTGTGAACGGTAATGAGCCCTTTATGCGCTTCGACGATGTTTTTGGCGATGGCAAGGCCTAACCCGGTGCCGGAACGGCCGCGCGTGCGCGCTTTATCGGCTTTGTAAAACCGTTCAAACACAAACGGCAAATCCTCTTCGGGAATGCCGGAACCAGAGTCTTGGACATGGATCGTCACGCCGTCGCCGCTTGGTTCGATGATGAGGCGAACTGTGCCGCCCGATTCCGTATGGCGGATGGCGTTGTCAATTAAGTTCGTCAGCACCTGTTCGATCCGATCCGGATCGAGAGCGATTTCGATGTCCCGATCGCGAAACTCGGCTGTCAGCTCAATCTGCTTTTCTTTCGCCAGCCCGTAAAACTTGCGGATCACCCGCTCGATGTAAGGAACAAGCTTGACTTGTTCGTACTCTAGCTCGATATGGCCAGCTTCCATGCGCGCCAAGTCAAGCAAATCGTTAACAAGGCGGCCCATGCGCAGCGACTCGTCATAAATGACTTTCGCCATCTCTTTCTTCTCTTCTTCGCTCGCCGCGATATCGTCGATGATCGCCTCGCTGTAGCCTTGGAGCATGGCAATCGGCGTGCGCAATTCGTGCGAAACGTTGGCGATAAAGTCTTTGCGCAGCTTGTCAAGCCGCCGCTCTTCGGTCATGTCGCGCAAAACAGCCACCGCGCCGCGCACCATCGTTTTGCCGTACAGCGGCGTCATTAAAATAACCCACGTCCGCCCCTGCAGCGTCACTTCGGTCGATTGCTCCTTCTCCTCGCGAACGACGCGGGCAAACAGCTCTTTCACTTGCGGCGGCAACGGCGCCATCGCTTCCGCGTCGTTCCCTTGCTCAAAATACCACGCCTGCAAAAACCGCTCAGCCGGCGGGTTCGTAATCAAAATTTCCCCGTCGCGGTTAAACGTAATGACGCCATCGGCCATGCTGCTTAAAATGCTGGCGAGCTGTTCTTTTTCCTGGTTTAAGGCGTTGATGTTAAACTGCAGACGCCGTCCCATTTGGTTGAACGCCATCGCCAGCCCACCGATCTCATCGTTCGTTAAAATCGGCACTTTCATATCGAAATGGCCCCTCGCCATTTCGAACGCGGCTTGCCGCATTTTCCGGAGCGGAGCGGTGATGCGCGTCGACAAGAAAAAGGCAAAAAACGTCGTCATGACAATGGCGATAAACGCGGCGAGAAAAATTAACTCTTTCGTCCGCTCCGTCGCGTCGGCGATCGCCTCGAGCGACTGATAGATAAACACAGCTCCTCGGCTGCCATCCGGCATCGACATCGGCACGCCGACAATGATCATATCACGGGGCAGCTTTTCTTTTGGATGCCGCTCCGGCATATACAAACGCTTTTTCACCGTTTTCCCATCTGTCAGCACACGCCGCAAGTCCCGATCTTGGCGGATCGACGACAGCGGCATATTGTCCAAACCAGCATCGCCAGGCGAATACCAATAGTGCGACTCATCGGCGACGATGACGGCTTTCGTTCGATTGTCCACAAGCGTCCAAGCGATCGAGCGGGCAAGCTGCTCGTCGCGGTAATCGTGCATCACCTCGGCCACTTTTGTCGCCAGGCGGGTCAAGTCGTTTTCCGCTTCCTGCACATAATAATCTTCCAAAAATTTAATAAGCAAAATGCTTAAAATAAACAGCACGCACGAAACGAGCAACAAAATCGTAAACCATAGCTTGCCGACGACGCTGCGAAACAGCCACATCAGTCGTTCACTGCCTCAAACTTGTAGCCGACGCCCCAGACGGTGACGATCATTTTTCCCGCCTGCGGCGACGCTTTATTCAACTTTTCGCGCAACCGTTTAATGTGGGTGTCGACCGTGCGCAAGTCGCCGAAAAACTCGTAATGCCATACTTCCTTCAACAGCTGTTCGCGGTCGAACACTTTGTCGGGCGAGCGGGCCAAAAAGAGAAGCAACTCATATTCTTTCGGCGTTAAGCTGACTTCCTTGCCGTCGACCGTCACCCGGTGGGCATCGTTGTCAATCGTCAAATGCGGAAACACAAGCACGTCTTTCGCCGTCGTCTCCACCGGCGCGTAGGCGGCGTTCGCCGCGCGGCGCAACAGCGCTTTTACGCGCAGCACGACTTCGCGCGGACTGAACGGCTTGACGATGTAATCATCCGTGCCGACTTCAAACCCTTGCACGCGGTTGGATTCTTCGCCTTTTGCCGTCAACATCATAATCGGCGTCGTTTTTTGCTCGCGGATTTCTTTGCACACCTCAATTCCATCTTTGCCCGGCAGCATCAGATCGAGCAAAATGACGTCATAATCATTCGTCAACGCCTTCTCCAACGCTTCATTGCCGTCGCCGGCCTCATCGATCACATAGTTTTCCCGCTCCAAATACATTTTCAAGAGCCGCCGGATGCGCTCTTCATCGTCAACCACTAAAATACGGATGGTTTTTTCTTGTTTTTCCAATGCTTTGCACCCTCCCATCATCAATGGAAACACTCCCTATTTTCTAGTTTACCGAAAAACCGGATGCTCGCCAACAGAGCATCCGGTTGTTTTCCATTATGTTCCGGCGTACGAGTGCAATCCCGCAATGACGAGGTTGACCGCCACTAAGTTAAACATAATAATGGCAAAGCCGATGACGGCGAGCCATGCCGACTTTTCACCATGCCAGCCTTTTGACAAACGAAGGTGCAAAAAGGCAGCGTAAAACAGCCAAGTGATAAGCGCCCATACTTCTTTCGGGTCCCAGCCCCAAAAACGCGTCCAGGCGATTTGCGCCCAAATCATCGCGAAAATGAGCGCCCCGAGCGTAAACACCGGAAAGCCGATCGCCACCGCCCGATAGCTGATCTCATCAGTCAAATCCAAGTTAACGTTCTTCACGAGCGGCTTGAGCGCGGCGGCAACGCGCTTGCGCAAGAGAAGCCGAAGCATGATGTACAGCGCCGTTCCGGCTATGAGCGACCAGATGACCGTATTGAGCTTTCTTGCATTGATGATCGCCGGCATCTCAACAAGCGGCTCCATGCGGCCGGCGCTTTCTTTCATAAGCTCCCCTTTGTGCGGCCCAACGAGCGCCGGCATATCGTAGATGACCTCAACCGTCTGCTTGTTTTTGTCGACCCACGTGAACTTCGCTTCATACCCAGAAAGTCCGAACGCTGTCGAAACGATGACAAAGCCGAGCGTGGTAATTAAGCAAAACATGACCACTTCGAGCCAAAACGTCCGTTTCGACGGCTTCGATTGATCAACGACGCGAATCAAATAGATGAGCCCAGCGACAAAGCTGATGGCCAAAATCGCTTCACCAGCCGCCGCCGTCGTCACATGGATGTGCAGCCAATCGCTTTGCAAGGCGGGAATGAGCGGCGAAATTTCCCGCGGAAACATGCTTGCGTAAGCAATCACAAGCAACGCGACCGGCAGCGCAAACAAGCCGAGCACACTCAGCCGGTAAATGAAATAAATAATAATGAAAGCAGCAACCAGCATCATGCCGAAAAAGGTCGTAAACTCGAACAAGTTGCTTACGGGCGCGTGCCCGGCGGCGATCCAGCGCGTCACAAAATAGCCGACTTGGGCGAGAAAGCCGATGATCGTCACGGAGATGCCAAGCTGCGACCAACGATCCTTCTCTTGCCGTTCTTTTCGCTTGTCGCGAATGGCGCCGCCAAAAAAGAACGTGCCGATTAAATATAGAACGAACGCGATATATAGCAACGTGCTGCTAAGCTGTACCATGCGCTTGTCCTCCTTGTCCGGCTTTTTTTTCGTTTTCGAGCTGATCAGCCGGCATCATGACGCCGGTGCCGTCAAGCAAACGGCGCAGTTCGTTTTTCAAGCCGAACCAGTTTTTATTCGTATGCGCGGCGATCCATAGCTCGCCGTTTACCCGCTGCACCCAAATGCGGCGGTGGTTCCAATACATCCCTTGGATGAGCCCGATCATGAAAATCGCGCCGCCTACCCCTAAAATCCAAAGCGTAAAGTCGCGGCGGACGGTCAAACCGGAGACATTGCGGGTTTGAAGCCCCGCGAACGCCATTTTGTATTTGTTGTTGCCAAACGGTTCGATCGTCTGCTGGATGGCGACAAAGCTTACTTCCCCTTTCGGACGGTCCGGCGCGTACATTTTGAACACGAACGCCGGATTGTTCGGCACACGCGACTTCGTTGACGGATTGCCGTCTTCATCAAACTCAAAATCAGGAAAATAGCTTAATAGCTCAACGCGATACCCATGTCCGAGATTGTACGACTCTTTCGGATCATACAAATCGACCGTCACCGTGCCGAACGTTTTCCCCGACTGCTTGTCCGCCAACTGAAATGACATCGCTTTCGGCTCATTCAAGCGGAAATCGACTTGGTAGAGCGCATAATGGTCGAACTCCAGCGGCTCGTTGACGCGAATCGGATACTCCTTCACTTTTTCAAGCTTCGGCTTGGCGCCGGGGATCACAGGGCCGACGCGCTTATACAACACGACGTTTGTTTGATAGTTTTTGGCGATCATCCCGTTGCCGACGCGGTCGATGGCAGCGTTGAACACTTCGTTGTCCTTGCCTTTCTCATATGTTTCAAAAATAAATTTTTCGCTCTTTAAAAAGTAGCGGCCGTTCGTCCCAGGAATTTCTTTCGTTTCTCCTTCCGGGATCCACATCACCCGGTCGATGTACATGCCGGGAACCGAACGGAGCATCGCTCCGATCAAGAAAATGATGAGACCGATATGGTTGACATACGGCCCCCAGCGGGAAAACCGCCCTTTTTCAGCGAGCAAATGCCCGTCTTCCTCGCGGACATGGTAGCGCCGCTTCGCCAGCCGCTCTTTCAACACAGCCATCGTCTTGTCGAGATCGCTCACATGCGAGACGCCAAACAGCCGCTGCCGCTCTAAAAAGCGCGGATGGCGCTTCACCCCTTGCCGCTTCAAGGCGCGGTAAAGCGGAATGACCCGGTCCAAGCTGCAAATGACGAGCGAGACGCCGATTAAGGCGATGAGCAAAATGTACCACCATGAGCCGTACAAGTTGTTAAAGCCGAGCTCATAATACAGCTTCCCTGCCCAGCCGTACTGCTGCTTGTAATACTCCGCCGGATCGGCGTTCGGCGGAATGTACATTTGCTGAGGGAAAATCGTGCCGATCACCGAAGCGATGAGCGTGATGACGATGAGCGCCACCCCGACTTTGACCGACGAGAAAAACGCCCAAATTTGGTCGATCATCGTTTTTTTATACGTTTGCGATCGGCGCGCGCTTCCTTCGTAGCGCATGTCCAAAAGCGGTTTCTCTCCCAAATCGGCAAGCGGCTTGCCGCACGATTCACAAAACGCCGTGCCGTGCGGATTGACATGGCCGCATTCGCATTTGACGTGTTCCATGGCGCAAAACTCCTTACGGTTTGATGCTTTCTAGATGACGCTGAATGTCATCTTTCGTCATCGTTCCAGTAATGATTTGTTTCACTTCGCCGTTTTTGTCAATCAAAAACGTCGTCGGCAGCGGCCCGACGTTGTAAGCGTTCAATACTTGATCTTGACGATCGATCACAATCGGAAATGTCAGGCCGAACCGTTCGGCGAATTTTTCGACGCTCAACTTCGGTTCACCGACATTGACAGCCAAAATTTCAACCCCTTGTTTTTTGTAAATCGGGTACAGCTCGTTCATGTACGGCATCTCCCGCTCGCACGGCTTGCACCACGTTCCCCAAAAGTTCAAAAAAACGCCTTTGCCGCGATAGTCTGAGAGACGATGTTCATGCCCTTTCAAATCGGTCAGCACAAAATCAGGCGCCGTCGAACCAACAGCGACCGCCGTTTTCTCCGTGAAAAAGTTCGTGTAAATCGTATAGCCGATCGCCGCGAGCAACACGAGCAAAATCACTGTTCTCATCACTAAACGCTGTTGTTTTTTCATCGTTCAAACCCCTTTACGTTTCTCCTCCCCCGCAACCAACGCCGCAAGGGAGGCAAGCGGTTCACAATCTCCCATTTTCCATTATAGCAAAGTTCCTCGCTCGTTTATGCGCAAGGATATGAACGTTATGTGACAATCTTCGTCATTTTCTTCCCCCGGATTGGGCCAGGACGCGCAGCAGCTTCACCTCATGCGGCGTCAGCTCGCGGTATTCGCCCGGTCGCAGCCCT
Organism: Geobacillus sp. LEMMY01; assembly: GCF_002042905.1. Taxonomy (NCBI): domain Bacteria; kingdom Bacillati; phylum Bacillota; class Bacilli; order Caryophanales; family Anoxybacillaceae; genus Geobacillus; species Geobacillus sp. LEMMY01. The sequence continues at coordinate 40,814 of NZ_MVKA01000007.1, read as the reverse complement.
TTCAAATCAAGAAACGCGTACCGCTCTCGCTTCAGCTTCAGCACCTCGCAGCCGATCGCTTCAAACATGCGGCGCACTTGCCGGTTTCGTCCTTCGTGAATACGGATTTCCACAATGGCTGTCCCCTTCTTCCGGTCGGCGGAGAGCAGCTTCACTTTCGCCGGCGTCGTCATGCCATCTTCTAACTGCACCCCTTGTTCGAGCCGTTTCAGCTGCTCGTGTGTTGGAATGCCTTTCACTTTGGCAATGTACACTTTTTCAATTTCATACCGCGGATGCATGAGCAGGTTGGCAAAGTCGCCGTCATTCGTCAACAAAAGCAGCCCAGACGTATCATAGTCAAGCCGCCCGATCGGATAAATGCGTTTGTCCAGATCTTTGAAAAAATCGGTCACCACTTTGCGGCCTCTGTCATCTTTGACGCTTGAAATCACCCCGCGCGGCTTGTACAGCAAATAATACACCGGCTCCTCGCGCTCGATCGGGATGCCGTCGACTTCGACATCATCGCGCGGCCCGACTTTGACGCCGAGCTCGGTGACGACGCGGCCGTTCACTTTCACCCGTCCTTGCAAAATGAGTTCTTCCGCCTTGCGCCTTGACGCGATGCCGGCGCGGGCGATCACTTTTTGCAACCGTTCCATTCTCTCTCACCTCTTTCATCATCTTACCCTTTCCGCTCGACAGATACAAGCAGGGCGCTTTTCTATTTTTATCATTCCTCTTTGGGGCCAACCAAAAAGCCCGCCCATTGGGCGGGAAAACAAAACAGAGGCGCCGCTAGCGCCCGAATACAAACAAAACGATGAAAACAGAAACAATAAAGCTGAGAATGTCGGCCAAAATGCCGACTTTTAACGCGTCACCCATTTTTTTGACGCCGACGGCGCCAAAATAGACGGTGAGCACGTAAAGCGTCGTCTCCGTGCTGCCTTGGATCGTGGAAGCAAGGCGCCCGATGAACGAATCCGGGCCGTAAGTAGCGATCAAATCGGTCGTCATGCCGAGCGCCGCCGTGCCGGAAAGCGTACGGAGAGCCGCAAGCGGAACGACTTCGGCCGGCAGTCCAATGGCATCGGCCAGCGGTTTGATCACTTCCATCATGGCATCAAGCGCCCCTGAGGCGCGGAAAATGGAAACCGACACCAACATGCCGACCAAATACGGGATGAGCGAAAATGCGATCTCGATCCCTTCCTTGCCGCCTTCCACAAACGCTTCGTACGTCGGCACTTTCTTTGCTGTACCGTAAAGCAAAATAAAAACAATGAGCGCAGGGATCAGCCAAACGGAAAGAAGTTGGACGATGGCCATTATGGCTTCCTGCCTTTCCGCATCCGTTTCCAGTAATAGTACCGGTCAATCAATACCGCCCCAATCGTCGAAATCGTCGAGGCGATGACCGTTGTGCCAATAATCTCCCCCGGCGATGCCGAACCGTACGTCATGCGGATCGAGATGACAGTCGCCGGAATGAGCGTAATGCTCGATGTGTTAATGGCCAAAAACGTCACCATCGACCGGCTCGCCTCGTCGCGACCGCCATTGAGCTTTTTTAGCTGTTCCATCGCCTTTATGCCCATCGGCGTCGCCGCATTGCCAAGACCGAACATGTTGGCGACCATATTCGAGACGATATAGCCGAGGGCGGGATGGCCGGGCGGCACCTCCGGAAACAAGCGGCGTACGAGCGGCATAAACAGGCGCGCCGCTTTGTCAAGCAAGCCGGCGCGTTCAGCGATCGCCATCAGCCCGAGCCAAAACACGAGAATGCTGATCATGCCGATGCTGATCGTCACCGCTTCTTTGGCGCTTTCAAACACCGCTTTGTTCACTTCGTCCATCGTGCCGTTGGCCGCCGCAAAGACGATGCCAATGACCGCCATCATCACCCAAATGAGGTTAACCATCGCTTCTCACACCTAAAAAGCGAAATGCTTGCCATAAAAACCCTCGGCCGCTTTCTTCCTTTCCCGGTTCATACAGCAGCGGCACCGAATCAACCGCCTTTTGATGCAAATAAAGCACCGCCTTTCCGACCTCTGTCGGTGCCCGTTCTGGGTATTTTCCCCATTCCTTGCGCGGCTTCAGCAAATACACTTTCACCCGCAGCCCGCTCTCCTCTTTATCGGTCACCGGATATCGCAAATCGCGGACCGCCTGCAGCCGCCCGCGGTAAAACGGATCAGAAATTTTGTCGACCACCCTCTCGCTGCTCACTTTGGCGATGTGATAATGGGAAAACCCGTATTCGTACATAGCGATATGGTCGTTCCAATCGTCCGGTGCATCCAACGTCACGGCGATCAAATCGATGCCGCCTTTGGACGCCGTCGTCACGAGCGTGCGATGGGCCCGTTTCGTATAGCCGGTTTTGCCGCCGGTGCAATATTCGTAAAGACTTGTCAACAACTTGTTTTTATTCCGCCACACACGCGCGCCGTCTTCGCCGGGCGGAGCGGGGGCGCGGTACACCTTCGTCCCCGATATGCGGCGAAACTCTTTGTTTTTCATCGCATATTGCATGAGCAGCGCCATATCGTACGCGGTCGAGTAGTGGTTTTCCGCGTCATCCAATCCGTGCGGATTGGCAAACTCGGTATCACGCATCCCGATTTCAGCCGCTTTTTGGTTCATTAAAAAAACAAATCCTTCGACGCTGCCGCCAACATGTTCAGCGATGGCCACCGCCGCGTCGTTGCCGGAACGAAGCATCAGCCCATATACCAAATCGCGCAGTTTGATTTTCTCCCCTTGGCGCAAGTAAATCGACGACCCTTCGGTCCGGACAGCGCGGGCGCTGACCGTCACCGTGTCGTCCATTTTCCCTGATTCAATCGCCAAAATGGCGGTCATAATTTTCGTAATGCTGGCGATGCGCCGTTTTGTATAGGCATCCTTGGCAAACAAAACCCGCCCGGAATGTTGCTCTATCAAAATTGCGCTTTTTGCGCTCACCCCATCCATAGCGCGCATCCGCTCTGGAACAAATACCATAATCCCCGCAGCGAGTGCAAGAATGAGCGCAATGAGCCGCTTCTGCTTATTCATCTCATATCGGCGAGGATCCCCCTCCTTCAAGGAGCGGGGAGGAATCGCCTGTTCCTCCTTTCCGATTAGGCTGAACGGGCCGCAGCCGAAGAAACGTCGCGGCGGAAACAGGCTGAACCCCAAAGCCGCGTTTTGTACAAGTGTATGCGTCGATGGGACAAATATGATGAAAAAATGCCGTTGCAAGGGGAGACAGCCCTGAACGATCCGCTCCGGCGCTTGCGCTGGGCGCGTTGATGACATTTCCCTGCAACTCATATTTCGCAACCTTTGCATAATATACAAAAAACAACCTGGATATTCGCATAAAAATAATTTTTTATACAAAAATTGTAAAATAATTAATTTTTATTCGGTCAAATCGGGCTTATTTCGAATTTTTATTCAGGGTGCGAAATGTGAGCTGCAAAGAGAAAGCCGCTCCCCGAAACGACGGACAGGTGTCCTGCTTGATCCGCAACGCCTGCTCTCCCAAAAAAAACGGGCAAGGGGGTTTCCTCCCCGCCCGTTTAAAACGGCTGCCAACGAAGCTTCCGCGCCTCATGAAAGCGCTCCTCAACGTTGCGCCAGTTGACGACGTTCCACCAATGTTCGATGTACGCCGCCCGATCATTTTTGTATTGCAAATAGTAGGCATGCTCCCACACATCAAGCACAAGAAGCGGGATCACATCCCATTGCGCCATGAGCTGGTGTTTTTCCGCCTGCAAAATTTCCAGCCGGTGCGCTCGCGGCGCCCAAACGAGCAGCGCCCAGCCGACCCCTTCAGCGCTTTTCGCCGCTTCGGTGAAATGACGGCGAAAGGCGGCAAAGCTGCCAAAATCACGCTCGATTTGCGCCCGCAGCTCCCCGCGCGGCTCGCCGCCGCCCTCTGGATGCATGTTGTACCAAAAGATTGTGTGCAAATAATGCCCGGAGCCGTGGAACGCCGCTTCCCTCTCCCAATGTTTCAACAGATCAAAATTGTTCGTCCGACGCGCCTCGGCCATCATTCGCTCCGCCTGGTTGAGACCGTCGACATAGCTTTGGTGATGCTTCGTATGGTGGAGGCGCATGATTTCTTCGGAAATATGCGGCTCGAGCGCATCATAACGGTACGGCAGCGGCGGCAAGACATGACGGCCGGGCGCCGCTTGTTGGCGCGGCTCACCGCCGTCGTCCGCATCCACCCAGCGTCGCTTTCCATCGGTCACGTTGTCCGCTTGGCCCGGCTCGCCGTCAGCTGCATCAGTCGGCGAGTCGGAGAGCTCCGCCATAAAAGCCGGCTCTTGGCCATCCTCAACCCGCTCCACCGTCCCACTGGTGTCAAGCCATCCGTCTTCGTTCTCTTTGTTTTCACCCTCCGGTTCAAGCGACACCGCTTCCCCTTCGACTTGTTCTTGCGTCGCCTCTTCTTCCCGCTCGGCAGCTGACGAATCAGCCAGGCGGACGGCCCGAGTGTATACGTCATCGACAAGACGCTGAAGCTCGTAAATCGCTTCTTCGGTCCATTCATCGCCGTGTCCATCGATGTACGCCAACAAAGACGAAAGCCCGACATCCTCAGCCGTCCTGCGCGCAGACAGCGCCTGCTCAACTTGTCTTCCCCACGCAGCCGCTTCCATGACATACTGGCGGAGCGCACCGACATACACGTCATCAGCAAGGCGCTGAAGCTCGCGGACGGCCTCTTCCGTCCACTCGCCGTCATGCTCGGCAATAAACTCGAGCAGCGACGAAGCGCCATCCGTGCTTGCCCCACGCAAAGCGAGCGTCTCCTTGACTTGATTTCCCCATTCGTTCACCCTAGCCGCATATTGGGCGAACAACACCTGATCGTCCATTTGGTAAAAACCTCCTCCTGTTTTGTTCGCCATATCGTATGCTGTCATGGGGAAATCGTTCTTGTCCGCATTCACCCAAATTCCCGGCCGCTCATACATAGAGGAGCGAGGGCAGTCATCATAAGAAAGATTAAGGAGGGGAAGAGCAGAATCGTCGCCTTCCTCCCCCGCGATGTTTTCTGCAAACAACAAATGAGCAGACCGCTGAACAGGAGGCACTTTTTGAGCTTCGTTTTCTGTCGCCCCTTATGGCCGACCATATGGCGCGTGAGGAATGCTATTACTTGCAAAAGCTGGCGGAAACAACCGGTGAGGTGAAGCCGACGGCGTGCGATCTGACAAAACCGCTCGCTAAACAGACGTTTTTAACAACAAAAAGCGATTCCCTTCAAGGAACCGCTTTTTCTGAAAAAAGGAAGGCTGCTTTGGCGAACCGCCGGCTGCACCAAACTATTTCCCGTCCGAACGGACAGAAAACGCGGCGCCAACCGCGTTTTCTCGTTACGCCGACCGTTCGGGCAAGCGGCACGCGCCGGTTTCCGCCCATTCGCTGACGAGCTCCTGCAACGTTTTGGCGTCCACGCCGGCAAAATAACGGCGCAATTCATCTTCATCGTGAATATAGACGCGCTTGCGCTGCCGATACGCCGGATTTTTCCATAAACAGACAAGAGCGATGATGTCGCGCAAATAAATGTCGCGCCCGTTAGCCGTAAACAGCGGGTCGCTTTCATACGGCAGCAAATCAAGCAGCGCCGCCTCAAAATGGCGCAAATACAACACAGACAGCGTCCGCTCTTCGCCGCCGTCGCGGTACGTGACTTCCGAGCGGTTGAAATAGTCTTCAAACGTGTTCGATTGCGACTTTTGCAGCTCTTCGCCGTGCAAGCGGCAAACGTTCATGAGCGCTCTCCTTCCCGATCAGCCGTTTTTCTTTAGTTTACCATATTCCGGCTGCCCGTCGCTCAAATTTTCTGCTAATTTTTCGAAAAATAAATCCGCTTCCCGCTCGGATTCGCCATCGTCCGCCCATTCCGGCAGCGGCGGCAGCTCCTCGAGCGTTTTCAGCCCGAAATAATCGAGAAATTCCGGGGTTGTCCCGTACAAAATCGGCCGCCCGGTTCCTTCGGCTCGTCCAACCTCTTTAATGAGCGCCCGCGCCATCAGCGTCTGCAATGGCTTGTCGCTTTTTACGCCGCGAATTTCCTCAATCTCCGCGCGCGTAATCGGCTGGCGGTATGCGATAATGGCGAGCGTCTCAAGCGCCGCCTGCGACAGCGGCGACGCCCCCGGCGCCTCGACCAACTTTTTTAAGTACGGAGCGTGCTCTTTTTTCGTCGCCAGCAGAAACACGCCGGCTAGCTCGATGAGCTGGATGCCGCGCTCTTCCCGACGGTAGTCTTCCTGCAGCTCAGCGATCACCGCTTTTGCTTCCGGCTCGCTGACTTCCAACACGGCGGCAATTTGCGAAATCGACAGCCCTTCGTCACCGGCGGCAAACAACAGCGCTTCGACAATCGCCTTCGCCGGCTTGAGCGCGCCGGCGCCGCCCGTTTTTTCCGTTTCGTTTTGTTCCATCGCCCTTCTGCCGCGCCAAACTCGTTGGCGCCCCCTCCTCCTTTCCGCCTGTCTCCGTCGTTTCCCAGCGTCCGTTCCACCGTCGGCCTTCTCAGTCCAACAGGAGTCAACCCTCCGCCTTATCACGGCATGGGCCAAACGGGCAACAAAAGGAAAGCGGTCCGCCGCAGCGAACCGCCGCGGCCAAACCGCACCGCCTCAATCGGCTGGTTTCACCGCAAGAAACAAATCACTGAAATTCCGTTCTTGCTCAACGATGATTTCGTCTTGCTTCATCAACTCTAAAATGGCCAAAAACGTCACGACGATATACGAACGATCGTAGGACGGAAACAGCTCGTAAAAGTTTTTCCGCCCGTTCGCCTGCTTTAGTTCATGCAAAATTTCCGCCATGCGCTGTTCGACGGAAATATCTTGGCGGGCGATTTTCGCCCGCATCGGTTTTTGTAGCTTTTTGCGGCGCAACAGCTTCGACAAGGCGCCAAGCATATCGTATACGTTCACATCAAGCGGCGCCGCCTTTTTCTCATCCGCGTATGCGCTTAAGTCGCTCGGCGGCTTTGTAAACAAAAGCGCCCGCTCCTCTTCACGCCGCTTCAACTCGCGCGCCGCCTCTTTAAACTTTTTATATTCAAGCAGCCGCTGCGTCAGCTCCTCGCGCGGGTCCCCGTCGTCGACCCACTCGATGTCGCCGTCGACGCCTTCCTCATTGGAGGACGGCAACAACATTTTGCTTTTGATCGCAAGCAAGGTGGCTGCCATCACTAAATATTCGCTGGCGATATCCAACTCAAGCTCCTGCATGGCATGAATGTACGCCATATACTGCTCCGTAATTCGCGCGACCGGAATATCGTAAATATCGATTTCATAGCGGTTGATCAAATGCAAAAGCAGATCAAGCGGCCCTTCAAACGCTTCGATTTTGACGTTGTACGGCAATTGCACATCCATCCCACCATTTTTTCCAGAACACCGCCCGTGCGGCTCGTCCCCAGCTGCAGTACATTTATTGTATCATAACGAAGCGGCGAAGCGAATGGAAAACACCCTCTTTTTTGCGCCGCAGGCCGCCGAAGTCGTATAATCAAAGGAGAGCCGCCCGTCTTCACATGGCGCGGCCCACTTTTGAAAGGAACGATGACCGATGTACCCGAAAGCGTATATCGAGTATTTGATCCATTTCCATAGCGATCGCGACTATTTTGAATGCCACGAAATTTTGGAGGAACATTGGAAACAAGACGGTCGAAACAAAGGTTGGCTTGTGCTCATTCAAATCGCGGTCGCTTTTTACCATTACCGGCGCGGCAATGTCTCGGGAGCGCTGCGCCTCATTCGACGGGCGCGGGCGCTGCTTGACGAAACGCAAGAGATGATCCGGCGGCTCGGCCTCGATGACGGGGCGCTCGCCCGCTTGCTCGACGAGACGGCTCGGCGGATCACTCGCGGCGAACCGTACGAAAGCGTCGAACTGCCGATTCGCGACCGTTCCCTTTACGAGGAATGCCAGGCCGCCTGCGCCCGCCGGCAGCTCGTTTGGGGGCGGGCAAGCGACCTAGCAAACCTTAATCTTGTGGATAAACACCGGCGCCGTGACCGCTCGGACGTCGTCGCCGCGCGCGAACAAAAAAAACGGGCCAAAGCGGAAGGAGTTGGCTTCCCTCCCCCTCCGCCGCCCGCCTAAGCGCGGCGCCGCGCTAGTTTCGTTATTCGTTGCACGCATGGCATTTATCGAAAAACGAGGCAGTCCACTCGTTGGCGCACAATCGACGGCCCGGGTACGCCTCTTTCAATGCCTTGACCATCTGTTTTCCGATCCCTTGGTGGCGGTGTGACGGATTGACGCTGATGTGCTGGATTTCCACAACATCAGGAGCGCGCAACAGGACGCCGATAATGCCGACGATGTCATCCCCTTCTTTCCATAAAAACAGCTGCCAATCGTTGTTTGTTTCATACTGTTTCATCGTCTGCTGCAGCCGTTTCAGATCTTTTTCCGTCGGCATAAACGACAACAGTCCCATGGCGATTTTCTCATAGTTTTTTCGGTAACGGATTAACATAAAAATCCCTCATTATCGACAAACGCTTTTCCGAAATGGAAAAGTTTTTGTCATTTTCTCTATACGTATTATAAACATTCTCACCGATATTGTGAACCATTTCATGCCTTTTTACGCAAATTACGCAAGCGTCCGCAAGACGTTCGCCATTTCGATCGCCGACACCGCCGCTTCCCATCCTTTATTGCCCGCTTTCGTGCCGGCCCGCTCGATCGCCTGTTCAATGGTGTCCGTCGTCAACACGCCGAAAATGACCGGAACACCGCTCGTGAGCGCCGCGTGGGAGACACCTTTGGCCGCCTCGCTGCAGACGTAGTCAAAATGGCTCGTTGCCCCACGGATGACGGCGCCAAGCGTAATGACAGCGTCAAACTGCTTCGATTCCGCCATTTTTTTCGCCACAAGCGGGATTTCAAACGCACCCGGCACCCAGGCGACGGTGATGTCGCTGTCGCTCACGCCATGGCGCGTCAAGCCGTCGATCGCCCCAGATAAGAGCTTGCCCGTGATGAATTCGTTAAAACGAGAGACGACGATGCCGATTTTCAGTCCGGTGCCGACTAAGTTTCCCTCAATGACACGCATGTTCGTTGCTCCTCCCATCATTAAAAATGAAGCATATGTCCTAATTTTTCATGTTTCGTGCGCAAATATTTTTCATTTTCCTTTTTCGCTGGCATCTCGAGCGGCACCCGTTCGACCACTTCGAGTCCATGCCCTTTTAATCCGGCGATTTTGCGCGGGTTGTTCGTGAGCAGGCGCATTTTCGTTACACCGAGATCTTTCAAAATTTGCGCCCCGATGCCATAATCGCGCAAATCGGCCGGAAAGCCGAGCTTTTCGTTCGCCTCGACTGTGTCATAACCTTGCTCCTGCAGCTTGTAAGCGCGCAACTTGTTCATAAGGCCGATGCCGCGCCCTTCTTGGCGCATGTAAAGCAACACCCCGCGCCCTTCCGCCTCGATTTGCCTGAGCGCCGCATGCAGCTGCGGACCGCAGTCGCACCGGTACGAGCCAAACACATCGCCGGTTAAGCATTCGGAATGAACGCGCACCAAGATCGGCTCATCCGGGGTGATCTCTCCTTTGACAAGCGCCACATGCTCTTTTCCGTCGAGCACGTTCGTGTAGCCGATGGCGCGAAATTCGCCGAATTCGGTCGGCAGCCAAACGTCCACCTCCCGTTTCACGAGCTTTTCCCGCTGGCTCCGATAGGCGATCAAATCTTTGATCGTGATCATTTTCAATCCGAACTGGTCGGCGATTTGCCGCAAATCAGGAACGCGAGCCATCGTCCCGTCCTCTTTAATGATTTCGCAAATGACGCCGGCCGGCTTCGCGCCGCACAAACGGGCCAAATCGACCGCCGCTTCTGTATGGCCGGCGCGCCGCAAGACGCCCCCCTTTTTCGCAATCAACGGAAAAACGTGGCCAGGACGTTTAAAATCGCTCGCTTTCACATTCGGATCAAGCAGCGCCTGAATCGTCGCCGCCCGCTCGTAGGCGCTGATTCCGGTCGTTGTCGTTTTGTAGTCGACACTCACCGTAAACGCTGTGCCATGCGCGTCCGTGTTATGAGTGACCATCGGCTCAAGCTCGAGCCGCTCCGCCAATTCCTCCGTAATCGGCACGCAGACGAGCCCGCGGCCATGAGTGATCATAAAGTTAATGACATCCGGCGTCGCTTTTTCGGCCAGCACGACAAAATCGCCTTCATTTTCGCGGTCTTCGTCATCGCAAACGATGATCACTTCTCCGTTTTTCAGCGCCGAAAGCGCCGCTTCAATCGTGTCAAACATCAAGCTTGCCCCCTTTTCCTCTATTTATAGCCGTGCTGCTCCAAAAATTCGACCGTCAATTTGGAGGTCGGCGTCGCTTTCGCGGCGAGGAAAGCAGCGACGTACTTGCCGATCATGTCGCACTCGATATTGACGAGATCGCCCGGCCGCTTTTCGCCTAAAATCGTCGCCTCACGCGTATGCGGAATGAGTGAAACGATGAACGTGCGCTCGCTCAGACCGAAAATCGTCAAGCTCGTCCCATCGACAGCGACCGATCCTTTCTCAATCATATAGGCGCGCAGCGAGGCCGGCACTTCGATTTCATAGTAGACGGCGTTCGCTTTCGGCCACTGCCGGATGATGCGCCCGACGCCGTCCACATGCCCGGTGACGAAATGGCCGCCAAACCGTCCTCCAGCCGCCATTGCCCGCTCCAAATTCACCTTCGATCCCGGCTTTAATGTCTTTAGCGCCGTCGCTTTCACCGTCTCCGGCATGACATCGACCGTAAACTGCCGTTCGGTGAACGATGTGACGGTCAAGCAGACGCCGTTGACGGCGATGCTGTCGCCAAGCCGCACATCTTCGAGCACCCGCTTGGCGCCGATCGTCATCACGATGGCGTCGCCGGTTTGCTTCATTTGTTCGATCGTGCCGATCTCTTCAATAATGCCAGTGAACACAACGATTCCTCCTTCCGTTTCGGCGCGGCGACGATTTTGATGTCCGGGCCGATCGTCTCGATGCGGCGGATGTCAAGCTCCACCGCTTCAGCAAGCCGGGCGAAGCCAAGGCCGCCGACCGGCGTCGGCGCCCCGCGGCCGCCGATCAGCTTCGGAGCGATATAGGCGATGACCTCATTGACTGCTCCCGCGCGGAGGAAGCTGTCATGAACGCGCGAGCCGCCTTCGACAAACAGCGACATGACTCCCTGCTCCCCAAGCAGACGGAGCACATCGCGGACATCGATCTGGGCCGTCGGCATTGAAAATACGCGCACCCCAAGGCGCTCATACGCCGCCGCTTGTTCCCGACTGACGCCGCCGGTGATGATCCACGTTTCTGCTTCCTTGTCAGCGACGACATGGGCGTCAAGCGGTGTACGCAATTTTGTATCCAAAATGATGCGCAGCGGGTTTTTCCGCTTTTCCCCAAAGCGGACGGTAAGCTTCGGGTTGTCGGTCAAAACGGTGTTGACGCCGACCAAAATGGCGTCATGCTGCGCACGAAGGCGATGGACATCCTCACGCGCCGCGCTTGATGTAATCCATTTGCTTTCCCCCGTCGCCGTCGCGATTTTGCCATCGAGGCTGCATGCGAACTTCAACGTGACAAACGGCGTTTTTGCGGCGATATAGTGGAAAAACATCCGATTCAATTCGTCCGCTTCGTCTTTTAATACGCCAACATCAACGTCAATGCCCGCTTGGCGCAGCTTGGCAATCCCTTTTCCCGCGACAAGCGGATTCGGGTCGGTCGTGGCAACGACGACGCGACGGACGCCGGCCTGGATGAGCAAATCGGCACATGGAGGCGTTTTTCCATAATGGCTGCACGGCTCAAGCGTCACGTACACCGTCGCACCGCGCGCCTTCTCGCCAGCCATGCGGATCGCATAGACTTCAGCGTGCGGCTCACCCGCTTTCAAATGGGCGCCAAGCCCAACGACCGTCCCACCGTTGACAACGACCGCGCCAACTGCAGGATTGGGAGACGTTTGCCCGACTCCAGCTTTGGCCACATCGAGAGCGAGCCGCATATAATGTTCATCGTTATGCACCGCACTCCCTCCTTCAATAAAAATGAAACCCCCGGGATGTCCCCGGGGGCTCATCGATGAGAGAATGACCAATGATGCGCAAACAAACACATGTTCGCTAATCAAGTTATACCGGCCGGTCGGAAACAAAAGATACTACCATGCCTAGTCGGCCGACAGACGCTGCCCATGCGGTCTGAACCGGCCGAAAACAGCCGTGCGCATATTGGCATCCTTCTCCCATCCAGACTATACTGTCGGCTCCGGAATCGCACCGGATCCTGCCTTTCGGCTCGCGGGCTGAGGGGCGGAAAGCCCCATCACCGCCGGTCGGGAATTTCACCCTGCCCCGAAGGATGCATCACTATATCGTTATGTTCATTATACCACACGAAACGCCCTGCATCATCATTCCGCAACCCAAATCCAATACGCCGCTCCCCACAGCAGGCTGGCCGCAAGCAAAAAGAAAAACAAGCGCCAGTTGTTTCGAACAGTCCGATCATCCTCGCTCATGCGCTGTTTACGGTTCGTCAAATACTTTCACTTCCTTCATCACGTCGCCGTTTTTCATCGTCCTCACGACGTCCATGCCCGATGTCACTTGGCCAAAGACGGTGTGCACCCCATCCAAGTGCGGCTGCGGCTCGTGGACGATAAAGAACTGGCAGCTGCCGGTGTCGCGGCCGCGGTGCGCCATTGACATCGCCCCAGCAACATGTCGGTGTGGATTGTTGTCCGTCTCGCACGGGATCGTATAGCCGGCATCGCCCGTTCCGTTGCCGCGTGGACATCCTCCTTGGCTGACAAATCCAGGGATGACGCGGTGGAACGTCAACCCGTTATAAAAGCCTTCGTTTGCGAGCTTCTCAAAATTGGCCACCGTCACCGGCGCCTCGTTTGGGAACAGTTCAAACTCGATTTTCCCGCCGTTTTCCATTAGAATATATCCTTTTTTCGCCACAAGCATCCAGCTCCTTTTCGACATCGAAACTGCTTTTATCATACCATGATTGCCAAGTGAAACAAAAGAAAAAATGTCTTTTCAAATTCGTGCGCCGCCTGACCGCGTCGCGTTTTTCCGATAGCCAAGCAGGCGAGCGTACGGTATAATGATAATGCATTTTCGTAAACAGGAGGCGAGCTATGTGAAACGAACGATCGCTTCATCGCTGCTGGCGGCGGTGCTGCTGGCATCTCCGGGCATCGCAGCGGCCGATGCCGCGCCGGGCGATGTCATTGTGACGCTCGGGGAAAACTTAACGAATGAACAAAAGCAAAAAGTGCTCGACGAAATGAAGGCGCCGGACGGGGCGCAAACGATCACCGTCTCAAACGTTGAGGAGCATAAATATTTGGACGGACTCATTCCGAAAGCGCAAATCGGCACGCGCGCCATCTCGTCGTCGATGATCACGATAAAAGAGCCCGGCTCGGGGCTTCATGTCGAAACGCACAACATCACATGGGTGACGAAAGAGATGTATACAAACGCCTTGATCACCGCAGGGGTGAAAGATGCCGACATTTACATCACCGCCCCGTTTCCGGTTTCCGGCACCGCAGCGCTGACGGGGCTGATGAAGGCGTATGAAATTTCCTCGGACCAAGCCATCCCTGATGATGTCAAAAAAGTGGCGAACGAGGAAATGGTGCAGACGGCGAAGCTCGCCGATTCGATCGGCGCGGACAAAGCGGTCGCCCTGCTGGCGAAAATCAAACAAGAAATCGCCAACAACCCACCGCAGACGGACGCTGATTTGCGCGCCCTTATTGAAAAAATCGCCAACGACCTTGGCATTACGCTGAGCGAGAATGAAATCAACAACCTGATTTCCCTTTTCCATAAAATGCAAAACGCCAATATTAATTGGGACCAAGTGAACGATCAGCTGAGCAAGGCGAAAGAACAGCTATCGGCGTTTTTGCAGTCAGAAGAAGGAAAAACGTTCATTCAAAACCTTATCGACATCTTCAAAGAAATTTGGAACGCGATCAAATCAGCATTTTCCTCAAATCAACAATGAAAGAAGGCGCCCCAAAAAAGCAGCGGGCGCCTTTTCTTTGTGAAGGCCGTTCTCTTTCAAAGCGGCGGCCTTCACTTTTTCACTTTCGTTTTCAAAGGCAAATCATATTGGATCAAATCTTCATATGTCTCCCGTTTTACAACGAGCTGGGCGTCGCCGTTTTCAACGAACACAACGGCTGGGCGCGGCAGACGGTTGTAATTGTTCGCCATGGAATAGCCGTAAGCGCCGGTGCAAAAAACGGCCAAATAATCGCCCGGCTTCGCTTCCGGCAGGGCGATGTCCCAAATGAGCATGTCGCCTGACTCGCAGCACTTCCCGGCGATCGATACGACTTCCGTCGGCTCGCCGAACACCCGGTTGGCGAGCGCGGCTTCGTATTTCGCTCCGTAGAGCGCCGGGCGGATGTTGTCGCTCATGCCGCCGTCAACGGCAATATATGTGCGGACGTTGGGCACTTCTTTGCGCGAGCCGATCGTATAAATCGTCGTTCCGGCATCACCCACGAGCGACCGGCCCGGCTCGATCCAAATTTCCGGCAGCGGCAAGCGGCAAGCTTCGGCCTGCTTTTTCACCTCTTCCACGATGCAGTCGACGTACGCTGTCACCGGAATCGGGTCGTCTTCCTCCGTATAGCGGATGCCAAAGCCGCCGCCAAGATTGACAACCGCTGGGACAAATCCGTGCGCCTTGTTCCACTCGGCCAGCTTGGCAAACACTTTTTGCGCCGCGAGCACAAACCCAGCTGTTTCAAAAATTTGCGAGCCGATATGGCAATGAACGCCGAGCAGCTGAAACGCGGCCGACGCCATGACACGGCGAAACGCCTCGTCCACCTGACCGTTGTTTAAGTCAAAGCCGAACTTTGAATCTTCTTGCCCGGTTAAAATGTAATCGTGCGTATGCGCCTCGACCCCCGGCGTGACGCGGAGCAAAACCGGCACCGTCCGACCGAATGATTCCGCCAGCTCTTCAATCAGCTCGAGTTCGTAAAAGTTGTCGGCAACGATGCAGCCGATGCCGTGTTCAAGCGCCATCGCCAATTCGTCCCGGCTTTTGTTGTTGCCATGAAAATGGATGCGCTCAGGCGGAAAACCGGCGGCGAGCGCCGTATACAGCTCACCGCCTGAGACGACGTCAAGCGACAATCCCTCCTCAGCGGCCAGCTGCACGATGGCGACGGCGGAAAACGCCTTGCTGGCGTAAGCGACTTGCGCCCGTACGCCATGGCGGCGGAACGCTTCTTTAAACGCGCGCGCCCGCGCGCGGATCAACGCAACGTCATAAATATAAAGCGGCGTTCCGTACGTTTTGGCCAACTCGACCACATCGACGCCGCCGATTTCCAAATGCCCTTGTTCATTGACACGGCTTGTCCCGTGAAGAAACATCGCAAACCCCTCATTCCTCATTGAAATCGCACGGCAAAAGCAAAAAAGACAGTTTGCAACCGGCAACTGCCTTCACAAAAAGGAAAACCGCAGATCGCCATCGGCTCTGCCTTGAAACGGAAGGCCGCATGCCCCGCGCTGGGCCATGCCCATTCCGCCCGTGCAAACGTGCGGAGCACTGAGGCAAGCACAATGGCAAGCACCATCAATGCAAGCATTAAGTATAACTTATCATAATTATACAAAAGTTGCAATAGCGCTAAAACGAAAAAAGCGGCCGCCAATAGGTGGAAACGGCCGCTTTCAAACGGATCGTTCGCGTCATGACGGTTGTTTTTGCCGATCTTGCGGGTGAACGATGCTCGGGCGCACTCTCGCTCCAGCAGCCGAACGGCGGACGACAATTTGCATAAATGCCGCTGGATCGAACGGAATGAACGGCCATAAGTACGGCGTATTGAGCGAGCGGATGCTGGCCAGCCAAAGCAAATAAACGGTCGTGCCAATGACGAGCCCGGGCACTTTAAACAAGGCGACAAGAATGACCAATGCCAATCGAGAAATCTTATTAGCCACGCTCAACTCATAGCTTGGCGTCGCAAACGAACCGATCGCCGCCACCGAGACGTACAAGATGACTTCCGGCACAAACAGCCCGACATCGATGGCGATTTGTCCGATCAAGACGGCGGCAATCAAGCCCATCGCGGTTGATAGCGGCGTCGGTGTATGAATGGCTGCCATCCGCAAAAACTCAATCCCAAAATCAGCGAGCAAAATTTGCACAACGATCGGGATGTTTGTTTGTTTGTTCGGTCCAATAAACGCCCACGATTCGGGCAGCAACGACGGCTCAAGGACGAACAGCACCCACAGCGGCAGCAAAAACAGCGACGCCAAAATACCTAAAAACCGCACCCAGCGCACGAACGTCCCAACTCCCGGCGACTGCCGGTATTCCTCGGCATGCTGAACGTGATGGAAAAATGTTGTCGGCGTGATGATGACGCTTGGCGATGTGTCGACCATAATGAGCACGTGCCCTTCAAGCAAGTGCGTCGCTGCTACATCCGGCCTCTCGGTATAACGGACGAGCGGGTACGGGTTGTATCCTTGCTTCACTAAAAACTCTTCGACTGTTTTGTCGCCCATCGTCAGTCCATCGACGTTGATTTGTTTCAATTCATTTTTCACGAGCTCAACAAGCCCCGGGTCGGCGACGTCTTTAATATAGGCGATGCATACGTCCGTTTTTGACCGCTCGCCGACTTGCAAAATTTCAAAGCGCAGCCGCTCGTCGCGGATGCGGCGGCGGGTGAGCGCCGTGTTGACAATAATGTTTTCAACATACCCGTCGCGAGCGCCGCGCACAACTTTTTCCGTATCCGGCTCTTGCGGCTGCCGACCTGGATAGCTGCGGACGTCGACAGCAAATCCGGTCGATTCGCCCTCGATCAAGACGATGATCAAGCCCGACAGTAGTTTGTCAACCGCTTCGTCGAGGCTCGTCACCGGGCTGACTTGCTGATGGACGAGCCGATTTTCGATAATTTGCCACGCTTGGGCCGCCTGACGCTCGTCATCATTGACGCGCACGATTTGCTTTAGCAATTCGATAATGTATTGCGTGTCGCATAAACCGTTGCAGTAGTAAATATGTACTTCCCGGTTTAGGACATAGATTTTCCGCACGCCTAAATCAAAGCTTGTCCCGACGCCGATCCGCTGCTGCAAAAACTTCGCGTTGTCAACGAGCTTCTTCGCGATCGGCGCTGTCGGTTTCTTTTCTTTTTCCGGCATGGCCACCACTCCTTTCGAGAATCAACTCGACCGCCTTGCGCGTAATCGGCGCCCCGTATTTCGCATGGTCGCGGTATCCCATTTTGCCGATGTCGCCGATGCCGACGATGAGCGGAATGTTCAGCTGGTCAAGGCAGTAGACGGTGTCGCCGTTGATCCGCCCGATCTCGAGATCGCGGACGCCTTCTTTATCGACCCCATATTCGGTAATCACGCCGTCGCGGTCGATGCTCACGTGCACTTTTGTCCATTCATGCTGGTGCGTATTGGAGGCAACCGCCAGCGCCCCGAGCACTTCGATTTGTTCATGCGTCGCCACATAGCGAAGCGCCTGCTCTCCGGCCCCCTCCCCGAGGGCGCCGCAATCGTCAAACATGACAAACACTGGATCATGCGGCGTTTGCAAAATGAGTTCGACCAACTGTTCGCCGCTCAGTTTCGTCGGATTGCCTTGCGAGCGGGAAATGCAGCGGCCGCCGATCTCAGCGGCGACCTGCTCGATCGCCCGGCAGGCGAACTCGTCCCCATCCGTTACTAAAATGACCCGTCGTTTTTCCATCATCTTCTACCCTTTCGGTTTGCAAGTGAGCGCCGCGGCAAACGAGCCGGCCACGATAAAGGAAAACAAGGCGCCGGCAAATCGGAACACCGCTGCTCCCGTTTCGACAAATCCCTCCGGCCGCGGTTCTGCCATGACCCCTTTCGCCAACCAATACCCAAATCCGCTCAGCGGCATCGTCGCCCCAGCGCCGGCCCAAACGGCCAATCGATCATAGACGCCGCCAAAGCCAAGGAGGACGCCAAGGACGACAAGCGAACCGGCGACACCAGCCGGCGTCCATTTGCCGCGGTCGATGACGAGTTGGACGATGGCACACAGCAGCCCACCGACGAAAAAGGCGCGGACGTATTCCATATCGCATTCCCCCTTGATCGTTCCCGAATAAAAGACGACCTATAGCGGCAAATCCGGCTCCCGTCCGGCCGCTTCGATGACGACGCCGTGAGCGATCGCTGGGATCGACTGTTTTTGCTGCACCATCGTTTGACTCAAGAGCGCCCCGGTAGCGACGACAAACAGGCGTCGAAACGTTCCGCGGGCGAGCTCTTGAAGCAAATACCCGTACGTGACGACCGCCGAGCAGGCGCAGCCGCTGCCGCCGGCGAACACCTTTTGATCTGGCCGGTAAATCATCAGCCCGCAATCGTTGTAAACGTCGGTCACATCGTAGCCGGATTCAGCAAGCAGCTCTCGGACGATGACGCTGCCGACGCGCGACAAGTCGCCGGTGACGATCAAATCGTAATCGCCCGGCGATGCGCCTAAGTCGCGGAAATGCTGCTCGATCGTATCGGCCGCCGCCGGGGCCATCGCCGCCCCCATGTCGAGCGGGTTTTTCAGCCCGGCGTCAACGACTTTGCCGATCGTCGCCGCCCGGACGCGCCAACGTCCCGGCGCGCGGCCAACGAGCGCGGCGCCGGCGCCCGTGACGGTGAACGTCGCCGTTTTCGGCTTTTGCACCCCAAGCTCAGTCGGGTAGCGAAACTGCCGTTCGGCCGTCGCGTTATGGCTGCTTGTCGCCGCAAGCGCCCGATCGGCCAATCCGCCAGCGACGAGCGCGGCGGCTGCCGCCAATGTTTGCATCGAGGTCGAACAGGCGCCGAACAAGCATAAAAACGGAATCGGCAGCTCGCGGGCGACATAGTTCGATGTCGCATTTTGGTTTAACAAATCACCGGCCAAAAACAGATCGACTTCTTCGGCAGAGACGCCCGCCTTTTGCAAGCAGCAGTCCACCGCCTCCCGCATCAGCCGCCGCTCGGCCAGCTCCCACGTCGCTTCGCCGCAATATAAGTCGCGATGGCAAACATCAAAATAACTCCCGAGCGGCCCGTCGGCTTCAAGCGGCCCGACCGCGGCAGCGGCCGCTTGGATGTAAACACCATCGTCAAACACCCATGTCTGCTTTCCGACACGTTTCATGGCCAATCCCTCTTTTCGTCACGGCCAAACAAGGCCAAGCACATAGGCGGCAATCAGACCATAAATGACCGATGCCCCACCGGCTTTCAACATCTGCCCGGCCACCCCGGCCGTCCATCCTTCGCTGCGATGCTCGATAGCGGCGCTGGCGATCGCATTGGCCAGCCCTGTAATGAGCATCGTCGCCCCCGCGCCGGCAAATTGGCTGAAATCGTCATATTTCCCGACGGCCGTCAGCACAATCGCCAATCCGGCCATCATCATAGACGCCCACAGATGGGCCTCGAGCGGCGGAGCGGCAAACGTGCCGCCATACCAATCAGCGAGCCATTGCGCCAACGCACAAAGCGTCCCGCCGACAAGAAACGCTTTTACCGCATTGGCGGCGTATGGGGGAGAAGGCTGAAACGCCTTCACCTCGCGGACATAATCGGACTTTAATCCCACGTTTCCTTCCCCCTTTGTCAGCGAAAGTGATCGACAAAATAAAGCCAATGAAACAACGAACCGGCCACTTTGCCAAAGGCGATGGCCATAAGTAAAATGACGATTTTATCATCGACGCCGATCCGCTTCGCTAAAATCGGCCAAACGTTCAACACCTCTGTTAAAGCGGCAGCGAGCATTCCGATAAACACACCATGAAACAATCCGATCGGCGCCATCCAATATTTGGATAAATGCCAAACCGAATGGCGCAAACTCATCCAACCGCCAACGATGGCGCCGGCTACAGCCCCCCATTCATAGGCGTGAATGCGTTTCATCGTTTTCGTCAGCTGCGTCAGGCGCGGGATGACGCCAAGCACGACCAAAAAAGCGACAAATCCAGTTCCGACCGCCAACCCTCCGGCGAAGCCGACGAACACTACCAGCAAAATCTCAAGCGTCGTCAAGAGGCCTCAAGCTTTCTTTGTTTTCATGCAAAATGACGTACTGATCGATCGATTGCTGGTAGTTGAACATTTCGACTTCAAGAGGGCTGGGCTCCTCGTTGATTCGTTTACGGAACCAATGGTTGAAAAATAAAATCATCCCGATGCCGAGCCCAAGCGAATACGGAATTTGCAAAAGCAACGGTTTATCGACCGCTTGGCCGGTCATCATTTCGTACAGATGGCGATGCACTTGTTGCATGCTGACGTCCTCGTGAAAGTTCATGATCGCCATCGCCGAACCGACGAACAAAAGAAGCCAAACGAGAACGAAGGAAGCGGTCGAAACTTTCCGTTTTTCATAGACGACTTCAATGATCGTCTGCGATGGGCCGATCATCTGCACATCAAGCGACGAATCCACATCAAACACAGCCCTGATCATTTGCATCATATCGATGATGACGATATTTTTATCGCTCGGCTGGATGCGATAGAGTGGAATCATCTTCAGCCGCCGAATGAGCCCGCCATCCGGCGCAGCGATTTGCGCTGTCTGCCCGAGCGTCACCACCGCCCCCGGCTTGACTTGCACGCGATGGCGCGGCTTAATAAACACGGTGTTGGCCATTTGCTTCACACCTTTGTCCCCATTTTGTTTTTCTTTAGTTTGGTTGACCGAAACACGGATCATGCGGTCTATCAGCATTCACCATCGATTTCATAAAAATAGAAAAGAATGGACTGAAACATGTCCATTCTTTTTTCAAGAGAAAATGGATTTTGTTGTTCATCAAGAAAAAATTTAGATAAAAAATGCACCCTTGATGCTCGCTGCCCGCTGGAACGCTCTTCCCTTCTGCACGCGCAAGTTGCAAAAAAATGGACTATCCGTCCATTTTGTCCTTTATGTGCTGCAATATTTTCTTTTCCAGCCGGGATACTTGCACTTGAGAGATGCCGAGCCTCGATGCCACTTCGGACTGGGTTTGGTCTTTGTAATAGCGCAAATAGACGATCAGCCTCTCGCGCTCGTCGAGTTCTTCGATCGCTTTTTTTAAGGCGATTTTGTCAAACCATGACGCCTCGTCGGCGTCAGCGATTTGATCAAGCAACGTAATCGGATCGCCGTCGTTTTCGTACACCGTTTCGTGAATCGATGTCGGCGAGCGGACCGCCTCTTGAGCCAGAACGACGTCTTCTGGCGAAATGCCTAAATGGTCGGCGATTTCCGTAACCGTCGGCGCCCGCCCGCGCGTTTTCGACAGCTCGTCTTTCGCCTTGCGGATTTTGTTGCCCATCTCTTTCAGCGAACGACTCACTTTGACGGTGCCGTCGTCGCGAAGAAACCGCTGAATCTCCCCAATGATCATCGGCACGGCGTACGTCGAAAACTTGACGTCATACGACAGGTCAAACTTGTCGACCGACTTTAACAAGCCGATGCAGCCGATTTGAAACAAGTCGTCCGCTTCATAGCCGCGGTTTAAAAAACGTTGAACGACCGACCAGACGAGGCGCATGTTTTTTTCAATAATTTCATCACGCGCTTCTTGATCGCCTTCTTGGCTGCGGCGGATCAGCTCTTTCATCTCCTGATCTTTGATTGGCGACTGATCTTGCTTGACATCGACATCCATAGGCATGTCTCCCTCAGTTACATAACGCTTTGCTTTTCGCAATATGCTTTTTCAAATACACAGTCGTCCCTTTGTTCACTTCCGATTCGACGATGACTTCGTCCATGAAGTTTTCCATAATGGTAAAGCCCATCCCTGACCGCTCGAGCTCGGGCTTTGTCGTAAACAA
The DNA here is from genome assembly GCF_002042905.1 of Geobacillus sp. LEMMY01. NCBI lineage: Bacteria > Bacillati > Bacillota > Bacilli > Caryophanales > Anoxybacillaceae > Geobacillus > Geobacillus sp. LEMMY01. Next base: position 18,870 of record NZ_MVKA01000007.1, on the reverse strand, counting down.
CGGCTGGCGCGCTTCTTCGATGTCAGGAATGCCGACTCCTTCGTCTCTCACCGTCAAATGGACGACACCGTCTTCAATGATGACCGAAATGGAGACGATGCCGTTCGGATCGTTGTTGTAGCCGTGAATGATCGCGTTTGTCACCGCCTCAGAGACAACCGTTTTAATTTCCGTCAGTTCGTCCATCGTCGGGTCAAGCTGGGCGACGAACGCCGCCACGGTCACACGGGCGAACGATTCATTTTCGCTGCGGGCAGAAAATTGGAGGTGCATTTCGTTGCGCATTTACGCCACCCCCAATGCTTGCAAGGCGAATTGCTCATCCGCCTCAACGCGGATGATTTTAAACAGACCCGACATGTCAAACAGCCGTTTGACGGCCGGCGATACGGCGCATACGACCATCTGCCCGCCGACGTTTTTGATTTGTTTATAGCGTCCGAGAATGACGCCGAGGCCAGAGCTGTCCATGAACGTCAATTGTCCTAAATTGAGCACGATGTGGCGGATCGCTCGGTTTTCGAGCACATCCGTCACTTGTTCACGCAATTCTTCGGCTGTATGATGGTCAAGCTCCCCAGACAGGCGAACGATGAGCACGTCTTGCTTCACTTCCAAGTCGATCGCGAGACTCACAGCGTGTTCCCCCTTGTCCATTTCAGGATATGGAGACATTTCGCTGCTGTCCGCCGGAAATCCTGCCGCCTGACAAAACTAGTGGTCGTTCGCCAAAGAGAGCGAAAAGACCGCAAAACTTGACATTATCCCGCCTGCACGAAGCGGCCAAACACCCGCTTAAACAAGTCCCAAAAGCTCGCTTCTTCGACCGTTTGCTTGGCGACGATCGGGCTGTGCAAAATTTCTTTTCCATCCTGTTTTAAAATGAGGACGCCAAGCTCATCGCCTTTGCGAACGGGTGCTTTCACATCGTCTTTCACTTTGATCACTTTTTCGATTTGCTCGACCGACTGCCCTTTTTTCGTCAGCACCGACACCGGCTCCGACGTCACCGCTTCGACGGATGACCGTTTGCCTTTGCTTATGTTGACGCGGGCGACTGTTTCATTCCGTTTGTACACCGGGTGAGTTCGATATTGGGAAAACGCGTAATCGAGCATCTTCGTAATTTGAGCATTGCGCGATTTCGGCGTCGGCGCTCCAAACACAACAGCGATGACGCGCATGCCGTTCTTTTTCGCCGTGGCGGTCAAACAATATTTCGCTTCGGCTGTATATCCGGTTTTCAGGCCGTCAACGCCCGGATAAAATTTGACAAGCCGGTTCGTATTGACGAGCCAAAACTTTTTGTCCGTATTTTCGCGCAAATAGTCTTCGTACTTGCTCGTATATTTCGTAATATCTTCATATTTCAACAGTTCGCGCGCCATCATGGCCATATCATAAGCGCTGCTGTAGTGATGTTCCGCCGGCAGGCCGGTCGCATTGGCGAAATGGGTGTTTTTTAAGCCGAGCTGTTTCGCTTTTTCATTCATCATCTCGACAAATGCTTCTTCCGACCCGGCGATCTGCTCAGCCATAGCGACCGACGCGTCGTTGGCCGAACCGATGGCAATGCCGCGCAGCAGCTCATCGACGGTCATTTCCTCGCCCGGCTCGAGGAAAATTTGCGATCCACCCATTGACGCGGCGTATTCGCTCGCCCGCACTTTTTCATCGTAGGACAGCTTTCCTTCATCGATGGCTTCCATGATCAACAGCATCGTCATAATTTTCGTCATGCTCGCCGGCGGCAATGGTTCATGGGCATTTTTTTCATACAATACTTTGCCGGTGTCGCGTTCAATCAAAATGGCTGATTTCGCCTCATCGGCCAGCTTCACTTTCGCCTCCTTCATCTCTTTCGCCTCGGCATGGGCAGAAAGAGGAAGAAAAAGAAGAAACGGCAATAAAAGAAGACGAGTGACTTTCGTTTTCATCTCCCAAACCTCCATTCTTTATACATGCCATTTTTTCCAGGCGAGATATTTTTATACAAAAAAACAGCTCATTTTCCAAAAAACAAAAAAAACGCCCGAAACACGCGTTTCAGGCGTCTTCTTCTTGAACAACTGCTTTTTTCCTTGCGGATCGCCAGCGTCCCTCTCTATACGATGGTCTCATAAATGAGCGGCGGCCGAGCAACCAGCTGCGGCGACAGCTGAATAGCCGCCTCGATCTTTTCTTTCACGTCAAGCACATCTGGCCGGTTGCTGTGAATCGTGGCGAGCGCTTCCCCTTTCTGCACGCGATCGCCGATTTTTTTATGGAGCACAATGCCGACCGCCAAATCGATCGTGTCTTCTTTTTTCGCCCGGCCGGCGCCGAGCCACATGGCGGCCGTGCCGATGTCATCGGCGGCCATCTCGGCGACATAGCCGTCGGCAGCCGCCGTGACGGTCGACGTATATGCCGCCTTTGGCAATTTGTCCAGATCGTCGACGACCGATGCATCTCCACCTTGAGCGGCCAAAAGCGTTTTGAACGCCGCGATGGCGGCCCCGCTGCGAATCGCCTCTTCAAGCAAACGGCGCGCCTCATCAAGCGATGGCGCCTTCTCCGCCAAATAGACCATATGGCTGCCGAGCGTCAAACAAAGTTCGGTTAAATCGTGCGGCCCGTCCCCTTTTAACGTGGCGATGGCCTCTTTCACTTCCAAGGCGTTGCCGACGGCATAGCCGAGCGGCTGGCTCATGTCAGAAATGACCGCCATCGTCCGGCGGCCGACGCGCTTGCCAATGTCGACCATCGCCCGAGCGAGCCGGCGCGCCTCGTCAAGTTCCTTCATAAACGCTCCGGCGCCCGTTTTCACATCCAAGACGATGGCATCAGCCCCAGCGGCGATTTTTTTGCTCATGATCGACGAGGCGATGAGCGGAATGCTGTTGACGGTCGCCGTCACATCGCGAAGCGCATACAATTTTTTGTCCGCCGGCGTCAAGTCGCCGGTTTGTCCGATAATGGCAATGCGATTCACATTCACTAATCGGATGAACTCGTCTTTGCTGATCTCGACATGAAACCCGGGCACAGACTCGAGTTTGTCGATCGTGCCGCCCGTATGGCCGAGGCCGCGCCCAGACATTTTCGCCACCGGCACGCCGACAGAAGCGACAAGCGGCCCTAAAACGAGCGTCGTCGTATCGCCGACCCCGCCGGTCGAATGTTTATCGACTTTCACGCCGCGAATACTCGACAAATCGAGCATTTCGCCGGAGTGCACCATCGCCATCGTCAGCGCGGCCGTTTCTTCCTCGGTCATGCCGCGGAAATAAATCGCCATCGCGAGCGCGCTCATTTGGTAATCGGGAATGTCCCCGTTTGTATACCCGCGGATGATCCACTCAATTTCTTCCTTCGTCAGCGCCTTTCCGTCGCGCTTTTTCGCAATCAAATCGACCATTCGCATCGCGATCACCTTTTTCGTTTTGATTTCGCCATTTCGGCGACAATCGCTTTCACAAACCGCAAAAAGTCCGTCTTCACCCGCTCGGCCGTTTCAACCACTTCGTCGTGGTGAAGCGGAGCATCCGACATCCCTGCAGCCATATTCGAAATGCACGAAATGCCGAGCACCTCAATGCCGCCGTGGCGGGCGACGATCACTTCCGGGACGGTCGACATGCCGACCGCATCGCCGCCGAGCGTACGAATCATGCGGATTTCCGCCGGCGTTTCGTACGACGGCCCCGTATTGGCGACATATACTCCTTCATGCACGCGAACGCCAAGTCTCGCCGCCGTTTCCTTGGCGAGCTCGCGCAGCCGCCGGCTGTACGCTTCCGTCATGTCCGGAAAGCGCGGACCAAGCTCCGGATCGTTCGGACCAATGAGCGGATTTGTGCCCAGCAAGTTGATATGGTCGGAAATGATCATGAAATCGCCGGGCTGGAACCGTTCGTTGATGCCGCCCGCAGCGTTTGTCACGATCAATTCGCGGACGCCAAGCGCCTTCATCACCCGGACGGGAAACGTCACTTCCTGAAGCGAATACCCTTCATAATAATGAAACCGCCCTTGCATGGCGACAACGGTCGCCCCCTCAAGCCGCCCATATACGAGCCGTCCAGCGTGTCCTTCAACGGTCGACACTGGAAATCCGGGAATATCTTCATACGGAATGCGAACCGCCTCTTCGATTTCATCAGCGAGCACGCCGAGCCCCGAGCCGAGAATGAGACCGATTTCAGGCGGAGTTGGCATCAATGGGCGCAAATGACCGGCGGTTTTTTCAATCGCTTGTCGATCCATTCTTTTCCCCCTCATCGTTCTTTATGAAGTTAGGCCAAATCAGCCAAAAAGCTTGTTCCGTACGGCGGCCGGTTGACTTGGAAGTTATCCGCAATCGTTGCGCCGACATCGGCAAACGTCTCGCGGACTGGGAGCGGCTTGCCGCCGCGAAATCGCGGGCTGTACACAAGAAGCGGCACATATTCGCGCGTATGGTCGGTTCCGTGGTGAATCGGGTCGTTGCCGTGGTCAGCGGTGATGATAAGCAAGTCGTCCGCTGTCAAGCGCGGCAACACATCGGCAAGCCGGGCGTCAAACTCTTCGAGCGCATCGCCGTAACCTTTTGGGTCGCGGCGATGGCCGTATTTAGCGTCAAAATCGACGAGATTGACGAAACTCAACCCGGTAAAGTCCATGCCGAGCGTGTCGACGAGCTTATCCATTCCGTCCATATTGGATGTCGTTCGCAACGACTGGGTAACTCCTTCATTGTCGTAAATATCGGCGATCTTCCCGATGGCAATCACTTCATAACCGGCGTCTTTCAATTCATTCATCACCGTTCGGCCAAACGGCTTAAGCGCATAGTCGTGCCGGTTGGCGGTTCGCTCAAAATGGCCGGGTGTGCCGATGAACGGTCGGGCAATGACGCGCCCGACCATATACGGCTCGTCGCGCGTCAATTCACGAGCGATTTCGCAAATGCGGTACAATTCATCAAGCGGCACAACTTGTTCATGGGCAGCGATTTGCAAGACGGAGTCGGCTGATGTATAGACGATGATTGCCCCTGTTTTCATATGCTCTTCGCCAAGCTCTTCGATGATCGCTGTTCCGCTCGCCGGTTTGTTGCCGATCACGTTCCGGCCGGTGCGCCGCTCGAGCTCAGCGATCAATTCATCTGGGAACCCGTTCGGAAAGACGCGGAACGGCTTGTCGATGCGAAGGCCCATCAGCTCCCAATGGCCTGTCATCGTATCTTTTCCAGCCGATGCTTCCTTCATTTTTGTATAGTACGCGAGCGGTCGATCGACTTTCGGCACCCCTTTGATCTCACGAATATGGCTTAGGCCGAGCTTCGCCATGTTCGGCATATAGAGGCCGCCGCGATACTCAGCGATATGGCCGAGCGTATCCGCTCCTTTGTCATTGTATTTCTCGGCATCCGGCGCCTCGCCGATGCCGACTGAATCCATCACAATCAAAAAGACGCGCCGGTATGTCGCTTTCACATTCATTCCCCCTGCCTGCAATGAAAATGGAGTCTCTTTCTATCGTTCCCGTATTTTCGCGAAAACACGCCTATGGCCAATTGGTCAGAAGTCTGACAACTAAAACGACAGGCAAGCGCCTAGCATACGGCAGCTGCTAGGCGCGCGGGTGGTACTGTTTGTACACGTCTTTTAGGCGCGTTTTCGTAACATGCGTATACATTTGCGTCGTCGAAATGTCGGCATGCCCAAGCAACTCTTGCACAGCGCGCAAATCGGCTCCGTTCTCAAGCAGATGCGTCGCAAACGAATGCCGAAGCGTATGCGGCGTCAATTCTTTTTCGATGCCGGCTTCTTTCGCGAGCCGCTTTAAAATTTTCCAAAACCCTTGCCGTGTCAACCGCTGGCCATAATGGTTCAAAAACAGCGCCTCCGTTGCCCGCCGTCGCGGATTGACAAGCTGCGGGCGCCCTCGCTCCAAATAGTGGGTAAGCGCTTCAATCGCCATGCGCCCGATCGGCACGATCCGCTCTTTCCGCCCTTTTCCATAGCAGCGGACAAACCCCATCGTCAAATGCACGTCGCTTAAGTTGAGCTGCACAAGCTCACTGACGCGCATGCCGGTCGCATACAACAGCTCCAGCATCGCCTTGTCGCGCAGCCCAAACGGTGTGCTCACTTGCGGCGCTGCGAGCAGCGCCTCGACTTCCTCGACCGACAGCACTTTCGGCAGCGTCCGTTCAAACTGCGGCGTTTCGATATGGACGGTCGGGTCTTGCGCCGCGATTTTCTCCCTTAGCAAAAACTGATGAAACGAACGGATCGACGCCAAATGGCGGGCGATCGTCCGCGCCGATTGCCCTTGTTCGCTTAAAAACTTTAAAAAATGGAGAATATGGAGGCGCTCCACTTCGCCCCACGCCTGAAGCTGCTCGACTTGGCGCAAATAGCGGACGTATTTTTTCAAATCGCGTTCATATGAAACGATCGTATTGTGCGCCAAATTCCGCTCCACCGTCAAATAATGCAGAAAATCTTTCAACTCGTATTCCAACGCTCTCTACTCCCCATCGCGATAAAAAAATAACAGCCGGTCGAGCCAACTTGGCGGCGCACTCTCCGCCGCCGATACTTTGACCGCCGATCCCTTCGGCTCATCGTATCGGTGGTAATACTCGTACTCGCGGTTAAACCATACAAGACTATAATAAAATAAAATGGTGCACCCCGTAAATAAAAGAAACACTTTCACCATTTGCCAAACGGTTTTCATGGCATCCTCCCTATCAGCTGCTTGTCAGCTTGCTAGTATGAGGATATGCCATTTGTTTCGTTGTTTATACGCAAAAAACCTTTCCCGTTGGAAAAGGTTTTTTATTTTTCTTCATGCTTTTGCTGGCAACGGTGACAAATGCCGTGGAACGTCAAACGATGGTCTTTAATTTTAAATTTCCACTTCTCCTCAACAATCGCTTCGACATCCTCAAGCAAATCTTCTTGAATTTCCGCCACCGATCCGCATTCCAAGCAGATGAGGTGGTGATGGAAATGGGCCGCTCCTTCCTTGCGGAGGTCATAGCGCGACACCCCGTCCCCGAAATTGATTTTATCGACAATTTTCAGCTCGGTTAACAGCTCGAGCGTCCGGTAAACGGTCGCCAACCCGATTTCTGGGGATTTTTCTTTCACGAGGAGGTAGACGTCTTCCGCGCTTAAATGGTCTTCTTCATGTTCAAGCAGGACTCTTACCGTCGCTTCCCGCTGCGGCGTTAGCTTGTAACCCGCCGAATGCAGCTGCTTCTTAATTCGTTCCACACGATCTTCCATCTTTTCATTCCTCCCTCGCCATTCACCCATCATTATAACAAATGCACGAGGGAAGTATCAAAGTAAAATCACTATTATGAAGGAATGATAATGGTTATTATATAATATTCATTATGATTAAACTCATTGTCCATTGAACCGCCTGTTTCATCAATGCCGGCGAAAGATATGCCTCGACCGCTGAGGAAAGAAGCAGCCCAAGGGCAACAGCCACCATCGCCGCTGCGTAGCGCATCACCATCGGAAACATCGATCCATGCGGCCGCTTCATAAACTGGTTGCGCACCATGTGCAAGGAAAACGAAATAGAAATGACGCCCATGACGATCATGAGTGGAATGGCCACCAAGTTTTGCGGCATGATGGACACAAACGACAAAAGAAACCCGCGCCAACCCATTTGGTTGACTAAAAAGCCAACCGTAAAGCCGACGACGACGCCTTTGAAAAACAGCAAAACAAGAATGATCGGCAAGCCAATGACAGAAATGCCAAGCACCCACATCAACGCGGTATATTTGACGTTGTGCATATAGCTTTGCCAGAACATATCATGGGCGCTTGCGATATTGTCTTTTGACACTTGTCCAAAAAATTGCGTCAAGTAATAGTACAAGTCTTGCTTTTGACTGAAACCGAGGCTGTTGACGACAATGGCGCCGAAAATGACGCCCATGAGAAACAGGACGATGACAAACACATACAGCGAAGCATGTTCACGCCAATGGACAGCGATAGCCGATTTCAGCGGATGGGTTCTCATTGTGCTTCGTCCTCCTACTTTGTCTCTTAGTAGATTGTATGTCCATCCGCTTTCGGTATGACTGTTTTTCTAAAAGGCTGGTGATGTAATGAAAAAACAGCTCAACACCGACGTGTGGCCAACTCCACGGGCGGCACGCCGCCTCGGTCCACTGGCGCATGGCCGGGCTGGGCCAAGCAGCACGCACGGCATGATGATGAACGGCAGGAGCGCTGCCCGAGTGGTTACCCCTCCCGCACTTTCCCGTATCTCCCACCGCCCCCGGCCTCGATATGGAGCGCACCGCTGCGGGCAAGGACGATCAGTTGGGCCAACTTTTCTCCCACCGTCTCCGCGATCTCTTCCTCCGCCGCCTCATGAAGAACGCTCATTTCAGTGCCAAAACGGGCGAGCAGCTTTTCATACGCTTTTGGACCAAGGCCGGGGATGAATTCAAGCGGCACTTGATAAATGTACGGCGGCCGTTTCGGCCCGCGTTCCGCCGTTTTCAGCTCCGCAAGCCGGTCAAACACGCCTTTCACGAAGCGATGATGGCCGCATGCCGCGCAGCGATCGACGTCCGGTGCAGCCGGCGCAAGGCAGCGCTCGCACACTGTCTGGTGATATTTTCCAAGTTTAGGATTTAAACCGTAGTTGGCGACAATCGCGCGCCCGTCTTCACCGCGCAGCGCTTTTTCAAATTCGGCAAACGTCGGGGCGGCGAGCCGCACTTCTTCATATTCGCGGGCGATTTTCCGCAGCGAATGGGCATCGGAATTCGTCAAGTACGGGTAGCGATGCAATTCGGCGATCTGGTCCGCCATCGCCGTATCGGCGCTTAACCCAAGTTCAATGGCATCAATCCAATCCGGGTCAAACACTTCTGTCAGGCTGTGCTTGACCCCTTTTCCGTACAAGCTTTTAAACGGGGTGAACGCGTGCGCGGGAATGAACCAGCCGCCCTGCTCTTTCGCGGCAGCTTGCAGCTCACGGCCGGACACGTAAACGCGCTGTGAACTGAGCGACACGTTCTTTACCCGTTTGCCAAGCCAGCCGGAAAACGTGCGCATCGTCTGCACAGTCGGCAAAAAAACGAGCACGTGGATCGGTCCATGGCAATGGTCGTCATATACTTCGATTTCACTGCCTAACAAAAGCGTCACCTTTCCGGCGCTGACGCCGCCTCCGTCATGTTCGCGCCAACCGTGCTTCTCCATTGCCCGCTCGAGCTCGTCCAGCACTTCCGGCACATGGCTGTCAATGACACCGACCAGGTCGATCCCTTTCACCTCAGCCGCCTCATGCAAGATGTTCTCAAGCGTCAACGTCCGCGCCCCAGTAATTTTCACCGGGCGGCCCGAGGCGGTGCGGCCGATGTGAATATGTAAATCAGCGTAATAACGGCCGAGGCCGCGCTCGTTTTTTTTATTCGGCATTTTGCTCCCCTAGCGCGCGGCGCAGCTGCAAATATTGCAAGGCGTATGCCGTTTTCGCATCGTAAATGTCGCGTTGTTGAAGCATCTCAAGCGCCTCCTCCAATGTAACTTCCAACAGCTCGACAAACTCATCTTCATCCAAACCGGCGCCGTCCTCCGCTTTTTCCAGCCCCTCGGCGACATACAAATGGATGAGTTCATCAGCAAACCCTGGGGATGTATAAAAGGAAATGAGATGGCGCATCGATTGGGCGCGGTAGCCGGTTTCTTCTTCGAGCTCGCGGTGTGCGGAAGCGAGCGGCTCTTCCCCATGTTCTAGCTTGCCCGCCGGAATTTCGACCAATGCGCGCTCCAGCGCTTTTCGGTACTGGCGGACAAGAACGATTTTCCCGTCCGGCAAGAGCGGGAGCACCGCCACCGCCCCCGGATGTTTGATCACCTCGCGCCGGCTCGTTTTCCCATTTGGCAACTCGACTTCCTCGATATACAAGTCAATGATGCGGCCGCTGAACAATTTCTCTTTGCGGACGGTTTTTTCATACAACTTCTCCATTCTTCTTCTCCCCTATCGATTGATGGACTCTTTTCCATTGTACTACATGTTTGGCCATTTTTTCGCTTCCGTTGTACAATGAACATATCATCATCGATCGCTAAAGGGGGCGCAAAAGATGAACAAACGCCGCATCGGCACATCAGACTTATACGTCAGCGAAATTGGACTCGGCTGCATGTCGCTCGGCACTGATGAAAACCATGCCATCTATCTCATCCATGAAGCATTGGAGCGCGGCATCAACTATTTGGATACGGCTGATTTGTACGACCGCGGCTTAAACGAGGAATTTGTCGGCAAAGCGGTGAAAGGAAAACGCGACCAAGTGATCATCGCGACAAAAGTCGGCAACCGTTGGCGCCGAGACGGAAGCGGCTGGGATTGGGATCCGTCAAAAGCGTATATCAAACAAGCGGTCAAAGAGAGCCTGCGCCGCCTGCAAACGGACTACATTGACTTATACCAGCTCCACGGCGGCACGATCGACGACCCGATCGATGAGACGATTGAAGCGTTCGAAGAGCTGAAGCAAGAAGGCGTCATCCGTTGGTACGGCATCTCCTCGATCCGCCCAAACGTCATTCGCGAATATGTGAAGCGCTCGAACATCGTCAGCGTCATGATGCAATACAGCTTGCTTGACCGTCGGCCGGAAGAATGGTTCCCGCTTCTTCGCGAACATCACATCAGCGTGATCGCCCGCGGTCCGGTCGCTAGAGGCTTGCTCACGAGCCGCCCGCTTGAACAAGCGAGCAGCGCGGTGAAAGAACACGGCTACCTCGATTATTCCTACAAAGAACTGCAAACGCTCATCCCGAAGCTGAAGGAAAAAACGGCCGGGCGCCGTTCATTGACCGCGACCGCGCTGCAATTTTGCCTGTATGACCCGGTCGTTGCCGCCGTCATTCCGGGCGCAAGCCGGCTTAGACAGCTTGAAGAAAACATCGCCGCCGCTTCCGCCCCGCCGCTTGATGCCGACGAATACGCGTGGCTGAAGCGGACGACGAAGCAGTCGGTGTATGAAGCGCATCGTTGACATTCCGCCCAGACGAAGCCGGCAGCGCATCATCCAATTGATCCGAATGCCCGCAGCGCTTCATTGCAACGGACCATTTCCGAGGTCCGTCCGACCGAGCCCGACCGCTGATTGGCGGCACCGGGCTTTTTTCATCGCTTGGGATCCGCCCTTTTACTCAGCTTCATCATCCACGAATTTATCTCTCGCGGCTCCTAAACCGAACACCATCATTCCTATGCAGACAACCAACAACAAACCGAGAGGAGCGGTAAACCGCCCGACGGCATCATACAGCATGCCAAACAACGGCGGACCGGCAGCGGCAAGCAAGTAGCCGACCGACTGGGCCATAGCCGAAAGCTGGGCGGCTTCCAGCGGACGGCGCGTGCGCAAAGTAAACAGCATCATCGCCAGCGAAAACGCCATGCCGGCGCCGATGCCGGCGAAAAGCGCCCCAACCCAAAGCAGCCAACCTTGGCCAGCCAAAAAGGCGATCGTTCCAAAAGCCATGAGCAACACCGCCGAGCCGATCAGCACTTTTTGATTGTCCATCCGCTCCGCGAGCATCGGAGAGACGAACATCATCGGCAACTGGGCAAACTGGAAGAAAAAGAGCAGCCATCCGGCTGTATCGGCCGCCAAGCCCTTGCTTTGGCCAAGCTCCGGCAGCCACGTGACGATGCAATAAAAGAACAAGGATTGCAGCCCCATAAACAGCGTCACTTGCCAGGCAAGCGCCGATCGCCAAAGCGAAGAGCGCCGGCTTCCCGCCGGGACGCCGCTCGACTTCTGGCGCCAAGCTTGCGGCAGCCAAACGACAAGCGACAACGCGGCAACCAGCGCCCAAAAGCGAAACGCCCCTTGCCAGCCGATCCCCCACCCGTCGGCAAGCGGAACGGCGAACCCGGAAGCGAAGGCGGCGCTCATGTTCATCGTTACGGTATAAACGCCCATCATCAAGCCGACCCGTTCAGAAAACGTGTCTTTGATCAGTGCCGGCATGAGAACGTTGTCGACCGCGATGGCGGCTCCAATCAGCGCCGTGCCGAGAAATAGGGAAAACCCTCCCGAAAGCGGGCGAATGAGTTCGCCGGCAAGCAAAACAACAAGCGAACCGAACAGCGTCCGCTCTATTCCGAACCGCCGGGCGAACGCGGCCGCCACAGGAGCCAAGAAGGCAAACGCCAAAAGCGGAATCGTCGTCAACGCCCCAGCGGCTGCGTGGGAGAGGCCAAGCTCCCGCTGCAATTCAGGAACAAGCGGCCCGACCGTTGTGAGCGGTGCGCGCAAGTTGGCGGCCAAGATCACGACCGCAGCCACCATGAACACAGACGCGGACGCCATACCCGCTGTCATCATTTTTTGTTTCATCTGAACGTTCCCCCTATTTAAACTTCCGCCAATCGAGTTCACTTTCTTCCAGCAGCTCGGCAAATGATTTCTGTTCCTCACGGCGGCGCGCTTCCTCGCGACGCCGCGCCTCTTCCGCCGCCCGACGCCGCTGTTCTTCCTCGGCAAGCGCCCGCTTTTTCGCAAGCAGTTTCGCTTCCGTCTCGGCACCGAGCCGGTCGGCAAGCGTCACTGCCTGCGTCTCTTGTTCTTTTTTCCGCGCAGCCCGGTTCTTCATGATTTCCGCCCCCCTTTGCATAACGACCGTTCGTTTGTCAAACGATACAACTAAACGATAAGAAAAAGGAGAGATGTATGGATGGAGAAAAACCGCGCCCAAAAAGGGAAACCGTCCGCCGATACGGTGAAGCCGGTGATCGCAAAAGAAGAATTGGAAAAAGCAATCCACCCGACTAAGCGGCAAAACAGTCCGCAATAACATTGGAAAGCGCCGTTCGGCGCAAAACGCGGCTTCTAACTATGGAAAGGGGCGCCCCCGGCCGAAAATGGCTTAGGGGCGGCCCCCATAGCCATCAAGTTAAGAAAACAGGAATAAATATATGCCTGATTTGACCATCCTTTTGAAGACCTCATAATGTCTTAGAAAGGGTGGTTTTTTTGAAGACGTCCTTATCTCTCCGAGAAGAATGGCATTGTTTTTTAGACGGATTAAGAAGCGTGTTATCGTGCGAAGAACTTGAACATATGGCCCGAGATCATCAATTTATTCAACGAAAGGGGAAATTACGCGCCCATGATTTTGTGGCACTTTGCACATTTCTCCAGGAAGGAGGCGGTCAAAAATCATTGGTGCAGCTTTGCAGTGCTCTAGCTCTCAAGCAAAACACCTTTCTGAGTGCGGAAGGGCTCAATCAACGGTTTAATGAAAAAGCGGTGAGTTTCCTCAAAGCGGTGTTTGAAAAACTGCTCATTCATCAGACTCAGGAAGCCCGTCACTTATGTCAAAGACATTCGCTGTTTCGCCGGATTCGCATTCTCGATTCCACGTCGTTTCAACTGCCTCCTGAAATCCGGGGGATTTACGAGGGATGTACGGGGCCTGGGGTGAAAATTCAGCTAGAATATGAATGGCTAGAAGGGAAGTTTCTCCATGCGGATGTCGAAGATGCCCGTCATCACGACGCCGCCTACGGAGCGTCCCTTCTATCGACCATCCAAGAGGGAGACCTTTGTTTGAAAGACTTAGGCTATTTTTCGCTTGAGGGATTGCAAGCCATTCATGACGCCGGAGCCTTTTATATTTCCCGGCTCAAACACAATGTAGGGATTTACCAAAAAGAAGGAGACCGATTTCGAAAATGGGAACCAGAGGATTTCCTTGCGGTGTTACAACCCGGAGAAACCATGGAACTGGAACATGCGTATGTCAGTGGAAAGAAAGTTCATCAACCGCGGCTCATTGTGTATCGGCTGACCGAAGAACAGGAGCGACAGAAGGAAGGACAATGGAAACAGAAGGCGAAACGAAAAGGGGCCGCGTACGTGACGCGACGCCCCCACTCAATATATGTATATATCACCAATATTCCAGCGATTTATACCTCTTTGCACGAAATTCATACGCTGTATTCTCTTCGCTGGCARATTGARGTGGTATTTAAGACATGGAAATCCCTGTTTCACATTCATCGATTCAAACCGATGAAAGGGGCTCGCTTTCAGTGCCACCTGTATGGAACRTTGATTGCCTTATTGATCAGCTCCACTGTCATGTTTAAAATGCGGGAATGGCTCTATCGAAAACAGAAAAAGGAATTGAGCGAATATAAGGCGATGAGTATGATCAAGGAGTTCGGTATGGATTTATTTCAAGCCTTATGGTGTTCGGAGGCGTTAGCTGTCCAACTTCTTTTAAAACTGTGTGACATCATCGCTCAACACGGAAAAAAATCAAGGCGTTATACAAAAAAGAGCGCTTTAGACATTATCGAGAGTTTGGTCATCATGCCGGTGTCGTAAGAAATTCCCGCCTCATACCATGAAAAAAACCTTCTATCGGGAAGGTGTATTTGGCATGCCTATCTTTATATATTCTCACGGTCACAGCCTCCAAAGATGAAGAGTGAAGCCTTGGAGCTACTCGCTCCAAGGCTTCACTTGATGGCTATGGGGATTGCCTCAAAGAGTTGTTGACCCAAGCAAAACACACAACATCTTGGCATTTCCATGGCGGCTCTCCTGTTCAAGAGTAGGATGGGGGAGTGGCGCAACGAAGAAGAGCTGCTGCACTGAAGCTCCCAGCATCCTCCTCAGATGCAGGAAGCTATTGGTTCACTTTTGATTGTCCCATGAACACGGAAGCGGCACCTTCGCACAGTTGGTTGTTCAAGATGGCCACCCCCTCGCGAATTTCGACATTACACACATGACAGTCATTCTGCCGTAATATGGGTCATACCCGTAATCACCCCTTCATTCATCGAATATACTTCATGGCATAATGACTGAATGTCCACCTTGTTGTGAGACGTCAACAAAATGGTGCAGCCTCTTTTGTTTTCCTCCCGAATAATTTGGTACACTTGGTCCACCGATTTTTCATCCAAAGCATTCATCGGTTCATCGAGCAACATCAGCTGCGGTTTCTCCATGATGCATTGTGCGATGGCCAGTCTTTGTCTCATTCCAAGAGAGTACGCTTTCACCGGCCTTTTATCATGCGGATTCAACCCCACTCGCTCGATCGCCTCTTTTACCTCACGTTCGCCGATTTTGTTCTGAATCATGGCTAAAAAATGCAAATTATCGAATCCTGAGTATTGTTCAAGGAAACCTGGTTTTTCCAACAAAACAGAAATATCGCTCGGAAATGATACATCTTGGTGCAACGTCTGGCCAAATACCGCCACCGTGCCGCTGGACGGCTTCACAAGTCCGCTGATGACTCGGAATAACATCGTTTTTCCCGACCCGTTCGGCCCGACAAATCCATAAATCTTTCCTCTTTCCAACTCTAAGTTGATATTGCGCAAAACTTCCCTTGCTTTTATCGTTTTGGAAACATTGGATAAGACGATCGCCTTCATAATTGAAAACCTCCTACATATAATCCGCGTTCTTCACTCTCTTGATCGTCCAATACCCGAACGCAACGATCGACAAGAGCTCCACCATCAACGCCGACCAGAACATCGAGCTGCTCCGCACGAGATCCGCCATGCTGTAGTACAAAGGAATAAAAGGCGTTGGCATCTTGACACCCACAAAAAACAAAGCGAGAATGACAACATTCGCCAAGTGATGGGTTGCATACACGTTCAACAACATCCACACGCTGGCGTGCCAATACAAATTCACGGCGATGCCCACGAACATGAGCACGAGCGAACGGTCAAACGAAAACGCCATATGCGACACAAAGAGACCGAAGCCGCCAGCGATCAAAAACACCGACAAGACATACACCAATGTAAATAGAACACCTGCCAGCAGCCTAGCCATCGTGTACGACGTCGTATCCCTCAACAAAATGAACAGTTTATGTTCAAAATATTTATCCCGCTTTTTCCAAACGATTTGGAGCAACACCACATAGCCGAAGCAAATCATCAGCCAATACATCCAATTCGAGATCGTCACCGCTCCGAATAAGCGGGAGAACAACTCCGATAGGCATTGGGAAGAAAACGCCTCTGACCAGCTGGACATCAAAGTGCCCAACAGTGGGAACAGGAGGCAGGTGATGACAATTCTTTTGACATCCATTTTGATCAGGGTAAACTCCAAATGCATCGGTTTCATAAAAGATCATCCTGAACATAGTAGTTTTTTTGGCTTGACGAAAGGCAAATGGTATAGACCAGCACCAGCATCATCGCAATGAGAACTAAGATTGTCCAAACGGGAGCCGTCTGTTCACTTATGTAAAACAAATAAGGGAGCATGTGCACAGTGAACATATCCAATACAGCCAGTATGATGACGGCAGCGAAGGCGAAAAAGCGGTTCCCCCCAAAATCAATGAATGCGACAAACAACAATCCGTATATCGCGGTGACGAAAAAGTACATGACAAGAAAATAGAGAAACGAGCTTTTATCCCCACTATGCGGCACGTACAAAAAAGCCGCATGGGCGTTTGGCATATTAGGATAGATGACGTATTTCACAAACATTGTACATAATCCGCCTACTGCGGCAACCCAAAGAGACACGCCCCCCGCCAGAACGACGACCAGCAACGCTTTATGAAGACCGATTTGCCTCCGCGTGCGGTATCTTCTTAGCACCACCCACGCATTGGTTTGAAGCGCGGAACCTAAAAGAAACAAAAAAGCAGGGAGATGAAAAAATTCATACCGATAAAGCAAGATAAAATCTTTGAGGCTGTGCCACTTCCCCACCACCACCATTCCTAGCGGCAAGATGCCCACCACCATCAACAAAGCCATGACGCCCAAAATCATTTTGATGACGGTTCGATGCAACAGCAAATCTTGCCAAACAAAAAAAACGTTCTGTCTAGAGAACATCTTCACTTTTCTTCACTCCATATGAAAATACCGCTGCCGCAATCAACAATTGGAGGACAAACACGATGACGATTTTCCAATAGGACAATCCTTCCACTGGTTGTGAAGGGATTAAGAAATTAAACGGATCCCAAGCCAATTGGTTGGTGATAGTCAGCGCCGCCCAACAAACCATATAAATGATTTGTGGCATCAAAGTAATCAAATACCGATTTTTCAACAACAAGGAAAATCCTAACCCAAGGCAGACGTAGCCGCTGGCAAACAATCCGCCAATGATATAATACGCGAGAACATACCAATAAGGGGAGATCTCCAATAAAGGAGAAAAAAGGCTTTTCTTTTCCCCTTCAAACGAATTGTCCGGCAACGGCAACGTGCCATTGACCAATTGCCGATATGCCTGGGAAAAGCTCGAATAATCCCAATGGTTGGTCAAAAGGTTGACGAGCACGACGCCAAAAAGAAGAGGAAGGAGAAACAAGAAAAACGCGCTGATATAAGAAAACAAAAATTTCCCCCAGTAATAAGCGCTTCTTCCCATCCGTGTCAATTGATAATGAACATTTCCGCTCTTTCGCTCACGATCAATCGAATCCACCAATGGAATCGACAACAATAATGGAAAAAGGAAGTAATATAGAGATGAAAATACGTTAAAGCGGAAGCCTCCTAGACCAACCCATTCAAGGTGAGGCGATGCCAAGGCGAAAACATTTGGATTGTCGTGGTAAATTCGTTCAAGCAACTGCACATTTTCACGATAATCTTTCACCCCCAACACGACGGCGCCGATGACAAGCAGCAACAGGCAGGCTGCGCTGATGTAAAAGTTCCTATTTTTCAAAAGTTTGATCAATTCTATATACATACTATCATCTCCTAATTCTTCTGTTAAGGACGGTCTTCTTTGTGATATTGAAGAAGACCGCCCCGACCAAGAAAACCTCTTTCTTGTCCAAGTTGACTGAACATACCTATAAATCGATCAATTGTCGGGATAAAATTTGCCTGCGATGTCAACTGTAACGTAAGTGAAGGATGCATTTTCCGCCATTAATGAAACTTTTTTGCCAACAGCACTTTGGTCGACAGTGAAATAACGCGTGTCATTATCGGTTACATTCAGCGCGGTTGGCGACACTTTCGTGGAACCTTGCTGAATCCACATGTTTGCTTTATAATCGGCGCCCACAACCGAATTTTCCACTTTACTTTTACTGTTTGTCGCTTTATTGGCGCTTGCTAATTCCGTATCGCCTTGAAAACGAGGGAGAACCCCAGCATACGTAACATAAGATGCGGCGCTGACTCCCCCTACCACAATGAATGAGATAAAAGCAAGCAAAGTAGTAACCATTTTAAGTTTTTCCTTCATGATTCGATCCCCTCTCCCCTAATAAATTTTGAAAACGCAGGATCGTCCTCCTTTTCTCCCTTGACGAGTATCGATCAAGGGTGGATCCAAGCACTAAATCCCTTTTATTTTCCTTGGAAAGCTGTCTTGTGATCAATCATCCTAGAATTTTCCAACTCTTCCATATTCCAATTAATAATTATAAGTTATTAGCATCGAATGCAAGAGTTACAAGATACACAAGAATTTTGGTAACTATTCACCCCAGTGCTAGTGTATAAAAAAGCCCAGCACAAATAGGGCATTTCGGTCATAGAAAATGCCCTAGGTAGCGGAAAGAACTCGATCGATCGTTTCGCCTGCCAACAGAAGACATAACGAATCCCACACGTTTTTTTCGTGTTTCGTCAGTGTGGAAACGATGCTTCTTGCGATGCAAAACGACTGCGCGAATGTTTCTTCGCGAAACGTACCCGAAATGTTCTCTTTGACTTTGACCATGCGAAGATCGCGTTCGGCTTGGTTGTTGTCAAAGGGAACATGTACTTCACGTAAGAAACGCAGCGCTTCTTCCTTTCGTTTTTGAAGCCGTCGAACAAAAGCAAGTGCTTTTT
>NZ_MVKA01000029.1:0-61706 GCF_002042905.1 Geobacillus sp. LEMMY01 | reverse complement strand
CGGATGGTKAAAGTCAAACAAAAAATCTCTGGAACGTTTCGTCAGGAAGACGATGCCGAGGCTTTCTGTGTCATCCGCAGCGTCGTTTCCACCCTGCAAAAACACGGAAAGCCGGTGTGGGAATCGTTGCAAAGACTTCTAAGCGGAGAGCCTCTTCAAACGATTCTCCATTCCTCCTAGGGCATTTTCGATACTGGGAATGCCCTATTGGTGCTGGATTCTGAAAATCTCGCTAGTACTGGGCTGAATAGATACATTTGAAGGTGGAGATTCCTGCGAACACCAGTGTATTCACCAGTTTTTTAGCAGGCGCTGCCCGTCGTTCCAACTCTTATACGTTGAACAAGCCACACTACCTGCTTCCGCTTGGTTATCGCCTTTTGGTGAGCGTGGGGGGATCGAACGTTGAAGATTTTACGTGACAGACAAATTTCCTGTCACAACCCCCTATCTTCAGTTTTCACAGAACAACGTACAAGAACAGGATAGCACGTTTGTTCGGGGGGATTCAACGATTTAGGCTAGACATCCCGACATTCATCTCCCACTTAGTTTTTGGGTTGCGCCCTGCACAAAATGGAAGTGGGAGCCTTCTGTCGGGAAATAATAAAAACGAGGTAGAAAAATGGTGATGGATCGATTGTACGAACAGATTGCCGCGGCGCCGGGCGGGCGGGTGTCGTACGCCGATTACATGCAGATGGCTCTTTACGACGAACGATTCGGCTACTATATGCGAGAGCGGGCGAAAATCGGCAAGGAAGGCGATTTTTTTACGAACAGCTCATTCGCGCCGGTGTTTGGCAAAGCGCTTGCTTCGCTTTGGGTTCGGATGGTGGAACACAGCGGCCTGCCGCCGGCTGTTTGCGAGTGGGGGGGCGGAGACGGAAGATTGGCGCTTTCGGTATTGGAAGAATGGAAGGAAAAAAGTCCGCATACATACGACCGCTTGTCGTATACGATCATCGACCAAAGCCCGTTCCACCGCCGGCGCCAGCGCGAAACGCTTCAACCCGTCGCCGAGAAGGTGGAGCAATATGACGATGTCTCTCGCTGGTTGGCCGAGCGTGGGCCGTTTTCCGGCATTGTGTTTAGCAACGAATTTTTTGATGCGTTTCCCGTTCACGTCATTGTAAAGGAAGGCGGCGTTTTGCACGAATGTTTTGTCGCCGCTCGCGATGGCCGGCTCGTTGAAGAAAAGGCGCCGCTTTGCCGTCCCGCTATTGTCCGCTATTTAAATGAGCGCGGATTGGATCTTGCTGAAGGGCAAAGGCTTGAGGTGCCTCTCGCGATGAAGGCGTTTTGGCTCGATGTTGGGCCGCTGTTTCATCAGGCGGTGATGGTGACGATCGACTATGGCTATACGGACGAACAGTTGCGCGCCCCGGCGCGGCGGCATGGAAGCTTGCGCGGATATTTCCGCCATCAGCTTGTTGCCGACCCGCTTCGCCATCCGGGGGAGATGGACTTGACGAGCCATGTACAATGGGATGCGCTTCGCTTGTACGCCCGTCAGGCCGGGTGGGAGGAAGTGGCGTTCGTTCGCCAAGATCGGTTTTTGCTCGCGGCCGGCCTTTTGCACGAATGGAACGTTTCAGAAGGCGGCGATTTCTTTTCGCCGGCAAACCGCCAAAACCGAATGATCCGCGCGCTGATCGCCGACGATGGCGTCAGCCGCTTTTTTGACGTGCTTATTTTGCAGAAAGGAATGAGTCTCCCCGCGCGAGACTTTTGGCCAGCGCCCGAGTTTTTGCCGGTCGATTAACTGCTTCCTTCGCCTATCTGCAATGGAGAAAAGGGGTTCCGGTCAAAGCGACAAAAAAACAGGCAGGAGGTTCTGCCTGTTTTTTATTCACCCATGCCGGGCACCATCATAAAAGTTGTCCAATACGTAAACGCCGCGAAGAAAATCGTCAAATACGCCCCGAAAATGTAAATGTACATTCTCTCGGTCAGCTTTAAAAAGCCGAGGAACAGGAAAAACACCGTTTGGCCAAAGAAGATGAGCGACGTCGTATGCATATGGCCAAGGTAAAACATGACAGCAAAAATGCCGGTCCAAAAGGCGAGCACGCGGAACATGCGGTCCATTATGTATCCCTCCTTTGTTTGTGCAAACCATTGGTCCTTACTTATTATAATGTACAATGATTGGGAATGTAAATAACGCTTTCGGACAAGTGGTAAGAAATGATGCCAATGCCGGCCGTTGCTTGCTCCAGACAAAAAAGAAGGAAGGAGGGACGCTGTCACGGACGGATGACGATGCGGTAGGCGCAGCGGTGGCTGCCTTCCATCATATTTTCCGTTTCCGTTACTTCAGCACCGGCAAACAGCGTCTCGACCATTCCCTCCAAAAAGGCGTGGTGCATGCCGCAAACGGTATCAGGTGCTTGCGCGGCGATTTCTTTGAACGGGCAGTTGAAAATATCGAGGTATAGCACTCCTTTTTCTTCATCATAGTGCAATTGCGGCAAAAATCCAGCCGCTTCGGCCGCCTCTTCCATTATGGCGATTTTGTCCGCCATGGTGAGCGCGCTCGCTGTGCCGTTATGCGGCAAACGGCTGGCGATGAGCTCACGGCCGAACCGCTTTCCTGTTTCACGCAACGCCTCGCTTCCAATGGGACCGAGTTTGGCCATCGTTTGAATGGCGATGCGGGCGAGGAGTTGATAATCGCGGAACGGAAAATACAGCCCGATCACTTCGTCGGACAGGCGGTACAGCCGGCTCGGCCGTCCGCCTTTTCCCGTTTTTTGCGTATCCGATACGACCATGCGAACGTCTTCAAGCTTCGTTAAGTGCAAGCGGGCAACGTTTGGATGGATATGGAATTTTTCTGCGATTTCTTGAACAGAAACTTCGCGATGCACTTTTGCCATGTATTCATAAATATGAAATCTAGTCGGGTCAGACAATACGCTTGTGATTTTCAGTGTTTGTTCCATTGTTTTCCCTCCTAAATGAATCATTGATATGGTTATTATAATGAAATCGTTCAAAGCCAGGAATGATTTTTGTCACTATTGGCAGTGAGTGGACTGACATTCAAAAAAATTTCACAAAAAGCTGCGCCAAAAGCAGGATAACGACTCATGCTCGTCGAAATACAAAGCAGTCTGTCGAAAGGAGGGAATATGTGCTGAACGAGATCGAACAAACGGCAAACCGCCTTCTCGCCGAAGCGGTGCAGCGCCGCGCCTCGGATCTTCACCTCGTTCCGCGCCGCCGCGATGCCGCCGTTCGTCTTCGGCTTGATGGCATGCTTGTCGACGTTGGCGTGCTTCCGAAAGAAACGGCGGAACGTCTCATCGCCCACTTTAAATTTTTAGCCGGCATGGACATCGGGGAACGACGCCGTCCGCAAAGCGGCGCCATGGAAGTGGCTGAGTTTGGGGAAACGGTGTATTTGCGTTTATCGACATTGCCGACGCTCTACGATGAAAGCCTCGTCATTCGCCTTCTGCCGCAGCGCCTCTCGCTGCCGCTTCGCGAACTATCCTTATTCTTCCGCTCCACCGCACGATTATTTTCCTTCATGCAGCATCCGCAAGGGCTCGTGCTGTTGACCGGCCCGACGGGGTCGGGAAAAACGACGACCCTGTACACCCTTCTTGATCTTTGCCAAGCTGAAAGGCAACGCAACATCATCACGCTTGAAGATCCGATCGAAAAACAGAACGAACGATTGTTGCAAGTGCAAATCAATGAAAAAGCAGGCATCACGTACGCCGCCGGGTTAAAAGCGGCGTTGCGCCATGACCCGGATGTGTTGATGGTCGGCGAGATCCGCGATCATGACACGGCGGCCATTGCCATCCGTTCAGCGTTGAGCGGCCATTTGGTCGTCTCGACCATGCACGCCGCCGATGCAGTCGGCGCCGTCTACCGGCTGCATGAATTCGGCATTCCGCTCGGCGATTTGGCCGAGACGCTGCTTGCCGTCTCTGCCCAGCGGCTTGTCGAGCTTTGCTGCCCGCTGTGCGGCGACGATTGCCATCCATCGTGCGGCCGTCTTGGGCGACGCCGGCGCACGGCTGTTTATGAGTTGCTTTGCGGTTCAGCGCTGGAGGACGTTATTCGTTCCCTCTCCAATGGGAGAGGGAAGCCAAAGCGCTCTTATATGACGCTGGCTCGCTTGATCCGCAAGGGGATTGCGCTCGGCTACCTGCCCGTCCGCATGCTTGAGCTCGTCGGAGGGGGAGAAAGATGAAACGCAAAATGTGGCCGCTCGCTGAACAGGCGTTGTTTTTCACCCGGCTCGGCCGGTTGCTCGAGCGCGGTTACCCCCTTGGGCAAGCGCTTGAGTTTTTGGCCATCCAGGCTCCAACACACCGCCGGCTGGAAGTGGAACGCTGTCTGCAGCAGCTGCGCGCCGGGCTGCCGCTGTTTGCGGCTGTCGAAGCGCTGTCGGTCGACCGCATGGCGGTTAACCTTCTCTTTTTTGCCGAACGGCATGGCGATTTACCGCGCGGCATGGCAGAGACAGGGGAAGCGCTGGCGCAAAAAGCGCGCTTCCACGAGCAGCTGCGCCGCTTCAGCCGCTATCCGCTGTTCCTTCTTTCTTTGCTCATCATCATGCTCGTCTTGATGGAATGGTGGCTGCTGCCGCAGTTTGAACGGGCGGCGGCGGCGTTTTCCCCACAACGCGGGCACACCGCTTGGCTGCTTGCGGTGATCGCCCATGCCCCTATGGCGATGGCGGCCATCGCCGTCTTGGCGGTGTTCTCCGGGCTGTTTTACGCTGCTTGTTTCCGCCGTTGGCCGGTCTCCCGAAAACTTCAATTCGTTTTGCGAATTCCAGGGCTTGCTTCGTTTCTGAGACTGTTCCTCACCTGCCTGACCGCCCGCCAGCTCGGGCGCCTGCTGCAGGCCGGATTGTCGGTTTATGATGCGCTCGGCGTGTTCAGCGAGCCGTCGTCCTGGCCGTTTTTGCAAATGGAAGGCCGGCGCCTTCGCGACGGGTTGATGAAAGGGATGACGCTTGACGGATTAATCGGCGCCGCCCGCTATTACGAACAAGAGCTGGCGCTTGTCATCCGCCACGGCCAGTCGAACGGCGAACTTGGCAAAGAACTTGAACATTACAGCGAGTTTTTGCTGCAGGTGATGGAACAACGAATCGAGTCGGTCTTAAAACGAATGCAGCCGCTTTTGTTGGCGGTCGTTGGCGCGTTTGTCGTCGGCATGTATTTGGCGATTTTGCTGCCGATGTTTTCGATGTTGAATGAACTGTAAATCTCTTCTGTATAACAAGGATGGGACGGCTCTGCAGGAACAAGATGGCCATTCTTGATGTGTTGGCTCCTTGAGAGAGGGGCGCGCCCCTCTTCCCAAGGCCCAATCTATGAACAGATTTGATGCTCAAGAAACAAATCGAACTTAGGCGCTCTTTCTGAAATTTCGTATGCGAGGAGGAGTGACAATGAATCAAAAAGGATTCACATTGATCGAAATGTTGATCGTGATGATGGTGATTTCTGTTCTGCTGCTGATTGCAATTCCAAATATTACAAAGCACAACAGCATGATCAATTCGAAAGGATGCGAGGCGTTTTTGAACACCGTGCAAGCGCAGGTGAAAGCGTATGAGATGGAGCATAACAAAATTCCGACGGTGCAGGAATTGCTCGCTGGCCGCTATATTAAATCGGATAAATGCCCGAACGGTCATGCGATCCAAATCAGCACGAACGGCGATGTGAGTGAAAGTGGCTCGTAACGGCGGGTTTACGCTGCTTGAGATGCTGATCGTTTTCTCGGTGGTGCTGGTGCTTGCCGCGCTGGCTGTTCCGATGCTTGGCGGCGCTGTGCGCCATCAGGAGGAGGCGTATATGCTGGCTGTGCTGCGTGCGGATTTGTATGGCGCGCAGCAGCATGCCATCGCCCGGCGGGTGAATGTAGCGGTTTTTTTTACCGACGGCGGCGCTGGGTACAAGGCGATTGATGCATCGAGCGGCCGGCAGGTTGTCGCTCGTTCGCTCCCTTCTCCGTGGCGGTTTCAGCTCGGCACGCTGCGCAATCCGCTCATCTTTACCGACAACGGCAACATTGAACGGGCTGGAACCATTTGGATACGGGGCGGCCAAATGACTTATAAAGTCACCTTTTTGCTGGGGAAAGGGCGATTTTATGTACAAAAAATGTAGCGGCGGATTTTTGCTCGTTGAAGCATTGTTCGCTTTGGCGCTGCTATGGACGACAGCGGCCGTTCTTCTTCCACTGTTGATGCAAATGGCGCATGAGCGCAACAGCCTCGTTCTCGAGGAGAAAGCGCGCCGGCTGTTGGCCATCGCGTTGTATGAGGAGCCGCTTGCCGGAGAAACCATGATCGCCGACGGGCGCACGGTATTTCGACTGCAAGCGAGCGATGAAGGGGGACGAATGTGGAAAGTATGCGTGCGTTGGAACGATTACGCCGGCCGCGAGATGGAGCGGTGCGGGTATGGCAAGCGGTAGCGGCAAAAGAAAACGGGTTTACGATGATCGAAGCGCTGTTGGCGCTGGCGGCTGCGATGGCGGTGGCGGCGGCCGTTCCGGCGCTGTTGTCCGTCCGCTTGCTGGCTCCGGAGCCGACGGACGCGTTTTCCCGATTGGAATGGCGGCTGTTTTTGCAACAGCTGCAAATCGAGCTGAATGAAACGAGGCAGTGGTCGGCAGGCGACCATGTCCTCTATTTGCAAAAATGGAGCGGTGAGACGGTCAGTTTTTCTGTTGTTGCGTCAAGAGCCGAACTGATCCGCCAGGTGGACGGCGCTGGCAATGAAACGGCGCTCCGTCATGTGCGCGCTGTTTCGTACCGCGCCGGCGCCCGCGGGATATTTTTGCAAGTGACGGCTGATGACGGCACCGTTTGCGAGGCGTTTGTGGCGCGGGCGTTTTAGCGGGCGGCTTGTACGGTGAGACCCCCTTGACCGCCGCTTCCCCCTTTTAGACTGGAAAAACGAGGGGAAGGAGAAATGGGTCGACAAGATGGCGTTATTTTTCCGATTGTGGCTGTCGTTTCTTTGTTGCTTGTCTTTTCTGTCACGCATGTCTTGCTCCTCTATGAAGCGGAACGACAGGCGGCTTATGCGGCCCGGCAGGCAGCCGAGGCGGACGAGCTTGTGCAGATGGCCGTGTTTGACGTAAAAGAACGCATCGCATCAGCCGATCCGTCGACCGCGGGAGAGGCTGGGGAATGGACCTATCCGCGCGGAAGGGCCGCCTACCGGTGGGTGCGGGAAGATGCAGCGCACGTTCGGGTTTCTTTGTCCATCCGTTCGGCCTCTGGGCTGAGGCGCGCTGTCATGTTTACTGTCACGCTTCCGGCGCTTCATATTGTCGAATGGAGCGAGCAAAACGATTAAAAGAGGAAAGAAGCGGAAAAACTAAAAGAAAAAAGGGGGGATTTGATGGCGGTCAACGATTATGTCAAGTTTGTCACCCAACAGTTTGTCGCCTACATGGACTTGCCGAAAGAGGAGCGGAGGCAGCGGCGTCAGGTGCGGAAACAAGAGCAGCTTCCGCTTTCATACCGCTTGTTTGGCATGGTGCCGCTTTCGCTTCGCTTGCTGTTTCGGCGCCGCCCGTAGCAGCCGCCCGCTGGCCTAGGCCGGCGGGCGGTTTTCGTGCCGACGGAAGGGAGTTCGTCGGTTTGAGCGCTCCGAGCCGGATGGGCCGATCCCGGGGTTGATTCACGATGAGCGGGGCAGCAAATAAAACAGTCCGCCGTTGATGACGGAAACGGTGATGCGCGGCTTGTACTGCTTTTCCAACGCTTCCTTCTCAATATAATAGCACTCCGGCTTTTCTTCGCAGTCTTTGTAAAATTCATCAAGCAACGCCAAATCGTCGGCCCAGCGTCGGCGCGCCTCATCCGCCCACGCGTGGTTGTCGGCGGCGATGCGGCTGCGTATGTATTGCTCGAGACGGCCGATGCCGCTTCTCGGTTTAATGAGCGGGGATATGGTGAAACAGTAATCAGGGATTTTCGGCGTCAGCCGTCGCTCGCGCATCCGCTCATGAAACGACTCGATGATCGTTCCGCTAATGAGGTGAAGGCCAAGGGAGACGATTTCATCTTTTTTTCGGTCGCATTCGTACGAAATCGTGACGTTCATGCCGAGCCATGGATGGAGGGCGGCGTTGCCGTCCAAAGGCGCGCTTGGCTCCTCATACAGGCGGATGAAGCTGCCGCGTTTTTGCGCTGAGCGGAACAGCTGGTGCAGCCGGGGAGCGCCGAAATGGAGGCGCTCGCCTTTGAGTTTGTCCGTCCGTTCGCTCGCGCGGGTGATGAGCGTCAGTTGCATCGGCTGCGGGACGCCGCCTGTCCGTTCGATATAATGCCAGTAAAACGGCCGGTTCATCAGCTCTTTGTCCATTTCTGCCGTCAGTTGCACGGTGAGGTAATCGTCGCTTGCTTCCACAAACGTGCAGCCGTTGGCCGCAAAATAGCGTTCGACAAAGCGGCGGATTTCATGTTGTTGCATGCCGCTCTCCTCCTTCCTTTCCGAGCTGCTCCGCCAGCTCGATCATCGCGACGATGTTTTCCATTTTGATTTTCATCTCCCCTTCGCTCCGTGAATGAACGAAGGCGTCTTCGAAGTAGCGCTCCAGGTTGGCGAGGTTCATTTTCGCCAAAATGTCGTCCAGCTCGCCGACGACCCGTTCAAACAGGCGGATTTTTTCGTACAGAAGCGTTAAAATATGTTCTTCGACCGTCTGTTTGACAGCGAAGTTATAAATGTAGACGTCATCGGTCTGCCCGAGCCGGTGGACGCGGCCGATCCGCTGCTCAAGGCGCATCGGGTTCCACGGCAAGTCGTAGTTGATGACATAGCGGCAAAACTGCAAGTTGATGCCCTCGCCGCCCGCCTCGGTGGCGATGAACACTTGGGCGTGGTGTTTAAACAGTTCCTGCATCCAGTCTTTTTTGCCGCGCCGGAAGCCGCCGCGAAACGGAACGGACGAGATGCCGTGCTGCTTTAAAAACCATTGCAAATAAAACTGCGTCGCCCGGTATTCCGTGAAAATAATGACTTTGTCATTAATGGAACGGATGAGCTCGAGCGCTTTTTCCGCCTTCGAGTTCGTCGTGACGGCGTTGATTTTTTCCAATACGCGCTCAAGCGGCTCTGGAACCGCCCCGTCGCATTTGTCGATCATGTTTTTGATCGTGAGAAACAGCGCCTCGCGGCTGCTGCACGCCTCGCGAAGAAGCGTGATGAGCGAAAACGAGCCGGCGAACGATTCGCGGCGGAGCGCCTTGACCGCTTCATACAGTTCCCGTTCCTCATTCGTAAACTCGATCAGCACCGGTTCAACGTGGCGCTTCGCCCATTCGATCGGCGTGTCGGCGCGGCGGTTGCGGATCATCACTTTGTTGACGAGCGCTTTTAAATGGTCGTTCGTCTGTATGGCCCGCGTTTTTCCGTACGTTTTGGCAAACTGTTCCGCGCTGCCTAAATGGCCGGGTTTCAACAGCGAGACGAGGTTGAAAATTTCTTCGATCCGGTTTTGGATCGGCGTCGCCGTCAGTAGCAAACAAAACTTCTTTTTTAAATTTTGCACAAACTCGTAGTTTTTCGTTTTGTTATTTTTCAGTTTGTGCGCCTCGTCGATGATGATCATGTCGTACGACTGCCCGTAGATGATGTCACGGTGCGGCGGTTTTTTCGCCGTGTCGATCGATGAAACGACGATATCGCACTGCTCCCAGACGTAGCTCTTTTTCTGCTGGACGGCCGGGATGAAAAATTTTTCGTTCAACTCTCTCACCCATTGCGAAACAAGGGAGGCGGGAACGAGAATGAGCGCTTTTTTCACAAGGCCGCGAATCATATATTCTTTTAAGACGAGCCCGGCCTCGATCGTTTTTCCAAGCCCGACTTCATCCGCCAAAATGGCTTTGCCGTTCATCTCCTCGACGACGCGGCGCGCCACTTCAATCTGGTGCGGAAGGATCGTCAAGTGGGGCAAATGTTTCGGCGCCTGCAAGCCATTAAATTCTGGGACGCTTAAATGATGGGCGGCCTCAAGCGCCAGTTCGTACATTTCCCAGCTCGCCCACGGACCGTCTTTTTCGACGCGTGCCAAAAATTCCTCCTTCCATGTTTCATCCATTTCAAGGTCAATGTTCATGGCGATCCCCTTCCCTTGTTGCGAATGTTTATATAGATTACATTTGGTATGTTGGGTAAAACAAGAACATTATTATGACTAATTACCATGAAAGTTCGATTATTTCCTATTGCCCTTTGGCTGCAGTTGATGGTAGTATAAATTTAGAACATTCGCATGACTCATTGATGAGGGCGTTTGTTAGTATGCCCGTTTTGAAAACAATTTATCGATGGGCGGATGACGGCAAGGGGAGAGACTACGGAATGTAGCGCCGAAGGAGCAAGCGGAAAACGCGAATCTCTCAGGCAAAAAGACTCTTGCTTGACGCAGCTCTGGAGAGCGCCTGCGTTCACGCAGGCCACCCAAGAGGAAACCGATCGGCCCCACGGACCGCGAACGGACGCGCCAAACGGCCGGCGGGAAACTTTCAGGTGCCAGGACAGAGCCCCCTTACTTGTTGATAGGGGGAGTCTGTCCTTTTTTGTGTGATGTGGATCAAAGGAGGGAATCAGATGCTAAAGCGCACGCCCCTATTCTCGGTGTACGCCCGTTGCGGCGCCAAAACGATTGAATTTGGCGGCTGGGAGATGCCGGTGCAGTTTTCCAGCATCAAGGAAGAACATGAGGCCGTAAGAACGCGCGCCGGGCTGTTTGACGTCTCCCATATGGGGGAAATTGTCGTCCGCGGCCGCGGGAGTCTTGCGTTTTTGCAAAAACTAATGACCAATGACGTCGCCAAACTGCGGCCCGGCCGGGCGCAATATACGCTCATGTGCTATGAGGACGGCGGCACAGTCGATGATTTGCTCATTTATCAAAAAGCGGACGACGACTATTTGCTTGTCGTCAACGCCGCGAATACGGAAAAAGACTTCGCCTGGCTAAGCGAGCATGTTGAGGGCGACGTCGAGCTCAAGGATGTATCGGCCGAAACGGCTCAGCTTGCCTTGCAAGGACCGGCGGCAGAGCGCGTTTTGCAGCGATTGACGGATTTTGATTTGGCGGCGTTGCGCCCGTTTTCGTTCGCCGACGGCGTCGAAGTCTCGGGCGTGAAGGCGCTCGTTTCGCGTACCGGCTACACGGGCGAAGACGGGTTTGAACTATATTGCCAAGCAAAAGATGCCGTTGCGCTATGGGATGCCATCATCGCGGCCGGAGCTCGTGACGGCGTCCTCCCATGCGGGTTGGGGGCGCGCGATACGCTCCGCTTTGAAGCGTGTCTGCCGCTTTACGGCCAAGAGCTGTCCGACTCGATTTCACCGGTTGAAGCCGGACTCGGTTTTGCCGTCAAAACGGAAAAAGAGCCGTCGTTTATCGGCCAAGCTGTGTTGAAACGGCAAAAAGAGGAGGGGCCGCCGCGCCGGCTCGTCGGCATCGAAATGATCGACAGAGGCATTCCGCGCCACGGATACCTTGTATTTGCCGACGGCGAAGAGGTCGGTTTCGTCACGACCGGCACACAGTCGCCGACGCTGAAGAAAAACATCGGCTTGGCCTTGGTGGAAGCGGATGTGGCCGCCATCGGCCGGGAGGTGGAGGTGGACATCCGCGGCAAACGGCTGAAAGCGAACATCGTGCCGATTCCGTTTTACAAGCGGGCCAAGTGACGATTCCAAAGCGACAAGGAAAGGGGAAAAGCGCTGTGCTCCATCGTTATTTGCCGATGACGGAAGAAGATAAACAGGAGATGTTGAAGACGATCGGCGTCGCCTCGATTGACGACTTGTTTGCCGATATTCCAGAACAAGTCCGCTTCCGCGGCGAGCTGAAGGTGAAACCGGCCAAATCGGAGCCGGAGCTGTGGAAAGAGCTTGCGGCCTTAGCGGAAAAAAACGCCAACGTAAAACAATACGTTTCCTTTTTAGGAGCCGGGGTGTACGACCATTACATTCCAGCGGTTGTGGATCATGTCTTGTCGCGCTCTGAATTTTATACGGCATATACGCCGTATCAACCGGAAATTTCCCAAGGCGAGCTGCAGGCGATTTTTGAGTTTCAGACGATGGTGTGCGAACTGACCGGCATGGATGTCGCCAACTCGTCGATGTACGACGGCGGCACGGCGCTGGCCGAAGCGGTGCTCCTTAGCGCCGCGCATACGAAGCGGAAGAAAGTGCTCATCTCGACCGCCGTTCATCCGCAATATCGGGAAGTCGTGCGCACGTACGCCAAAGGACAGAAGCTCGAAGTGAAAGAAATTCCGTATGACGGCGGCGTCACCGATCTTAAGGCGCTTGATGCGGAAATGGGGGATGATGTGGCGTGCGTTGTCGTCCAATACCCGAACTTTTTTGGTCAAATCGAGCCGCTGAAAGCGATCGCGCCGCTTGCGCATGAAAAGAAAAGCTTGTTTGTCGTCGCCAGCAACCCATTGGCGCTTGGCGTGCTGACTCCACCCGGGGCGTTTGGCGCCGACATTGTGGTCGGCGACATGCAGCCATTTGGCATTCCGACGCAGTTTGGCGGCCCGCATTGCGGCTATTTCGCTGTCAAAGCGCCGCTCATGCGCAAAATTCCAGGCCGTCTTGTCGGGCAGACGACCGATGAGGACGGGCGCCGCGGGTTTGTCTTGACGCTTCAAGCGCGCGAACAGCACATCCGCCGCGATAAGGCGACATCCAACATTTGCTCCAACCAAGCGTTAAACGCCTTGGCCGCTTCCGTTGCGCTGTCGGCGCTTGGCAAGCGGGGCGTGAAAGAAATGGCGGCGATGAATATTCAAAAAGCGCATTATGCGAAGGTGGAACTTGAAAAGCGCGGACTGTCGTCGCCGTTTGCCGGTCCGTTTTTCAACGAGTTCGTCATCCGGCTCGGACGGCCGGTTTCTGATGTGAACGATCGCCTGCTCGAAAAAGGGATCATCGGCGGCTATGACCTTGGGGCTGACTATCCGGAGCTTGCCGGTCATATGCTTGTTGCTGTCACCGAACTGCGGACAAAAGAAGAAATCGATCGGTTTGTCAATGAATTGGGGGATGGCCATGCGTAACGATCAACCGCTTATTTTCGAACGAAGCAAGCCGGGGCGCATCGCCTACAGCCTGCCGGCGCTTGATGTTCCGTCTGTTGATGTCAGCGAACTCATTCCAGACGATTACTTGCGCACAGAGGAGCCGGAGCTGCCGGAAGTATCGGAGCTTGACTTAATGCGCCATTATACGGCGCTGTCGAAACGAAACCACGGCGTTGATTCCGGGTTTTACCCGCTTGGGTCGTGCACGATGAAATACAATCCGAAAATCAATGAGAACGTCGCCCGCCTCGCCGGGTTTGCCTACATTCATCCGCTTCAGCCAGAGAAAACGGTCCAAGGGGCGCTTGAACTCATGTACGATTTGCAGGAGCACTTAAAAGAAATCACGGGCATGGATGCGGTCACCTTGCAACCGGCGGCCGGCGCCCACGGCGAATGGACGGGGCTGATGATGATCCGCGCTTACCATGAAGCAAACGGCGACTTCAACCGGACGAAAGTGATCGTCCCGGATTCAGCGCACGGCACGAACCCGGCGTCGGCAACGGTCGCGGGTTTTGAGACGGTTACTGTCCGCTCAACGGCTGACGGGCTTGTCGATTTGGATGACTTAAAACGCGTCGTCGGTCCGGATACAGCAGCGCTTATGCTTACGAACCCGAACACACTCGGGCTGTTTGAAGAGCATATTGTCGAAATGGCCGAAATCGTCCACAAAGCCGGCGGCAAGCTGTATTATGACGGCGCGAATTTCAACGCGATTCTTGGCAAGGCGCGCCCGGGCGACATGGGTTTTGACGTCGTCCATTTGAACTTGCACAAAACGTTCACCGGCCCGCACGGCGGCGGAGGCCCAGGCTCCGGCCCGGTCGGGGTGAAAGCCGACCTCATTCCGTTTTTGCCGAAGCCGGTCATCGAAAAAGGGGAAAACGGTTATTACCTTGATGATGACCGTCCGCAATCGATCGGCCGCGTCAAGCCGTTTTACGGCAATTTCGGCATCAACGTCCGGGCGTACACGTACATCCGCTCGATGGGGCCGGACGGCTTAAAAGCGGTGAGCGAATATGCGGTGTTAAACGCCAACTATATGATGCGCCGGCTTGCTGAGTATTACGATTTGCCGTATGACCGCCATTGCAAGCACGAGTTCGTTCTCTCCGGCCGCCGGCAAAAGAAGCTTGGCGTCAGAACGCTCGACATCGCCAAGCGGCTGCTTGATTTCGGGTTCCATCCGCCGACGATTTACTTCCCGCTCATCGTCGAAGAATGCATGATGATCGAGCCGACGGAGACGGAGTCGAAAGAGACGCTCGACGCGTTTATTGACGCCATGATCCAAATCGCCAAAGAGGCGGAGGAAAATCCGGAAATCGTTCAAGAAGCGCCGCATACGACCGTTGTGAAGCGACTTGATGAAACGACCGCAGCGCGCAAGCCGATTTTGCGCTACCAAAAACCGAAACATAGCAATAACTGACGTTTGAGCATTGATGAGCGCTCGCTCCCTAACGGAGCGGGCCGTTTCTTTGTACGACGGATGAGTCATTGACAGAAATGTCGAATTAGTTTATTATATAAACTAAGATCAAGAAAGAAAAAGCATGTGTCCATATGGAGAAGTTAGCCTTAACAGTCGGTGCACGGGCGCCCGACGGCTTGGGCGAAAAAGCTGATGGTCAAGAGTCGAACACGGCAGGAATCGATGGATACAGCAACCG
The DNA here is from genome assembly GCF_002042905.1 of Geobacillus sp. LEMMY01. Lineage (NCBI taxonomy): Bacteria > Bacillati > Bacillota > Bacilli > Caryophanales > Anoxybacillaceae > Geobacillus > Geobacillus sp. LEMMY01. The sequence continues at coordinate 46,907 of NZ_MVKA01000029.1, read as the reverse complement.
CCATAATAGCGAGGCGCCCCTGCCCTTTCGCAAGACACATTCGATCAATCAAATGAAAAGGATGACAGAGACGTGCGGACAGGAAATATTTCCCTTGTAAAAAAAATGAATAAACAGCTCGTCTTAAAATTGATTCGCGACCAGCATCCGATTTCACGCGCCGATATCGCCAAGACAACCGGATTGAACAAGGCCACTGTCTCCGCGCTTGTTGACGAACTGATCGCCGAGCATTTCGTCCATGAAAGCGGAATCGGCGAGTCAACCGGCGGGCGCCGGCCGCTCATGCTTCGTTTCAACGCCGACGCCGGCTCGCTTGTCGGCGTTGAGCTGGGGGTGAACTATTTGTATGCCGTGTTGACCAATTTAAACGCGGACATTCTTTGGGAGCAACGGCGTTCGTTCCGCCCGTCCGAAGGGCAGGAGGCGATCATCGGCGAAATGATGGAGCTCATCGAGGCGGCCATCCGCCGGGCGCCGGCGACGCCGTACGGCGTGATGGGAATCGGCATCGGCGTGCCGGGCGTCGTCCATACTGAAAGCGGGACGGTCATTTTTGCCCCGAACTTGCGTTGGGACGATGTCGCCTTGGCGGCTGTTTTGCGGCAACGGTGGCCTGAGCGTCCTGTCATTGTCGAGAATGAGGCGAAACTGGCGGCGCTTGGAGAAAAGTGGTTCGGCGCCGGCAACGAGTTCGCCCACTTTGTTTACATCAGCGCCGGCATCGGCATTGGCGCCGGCGTCGTTCTTCACCATCAGCTCTATCGGGGTGTCAGCGGTCTAGCTGGTGAAATCGGCCATCATACGATCGATGTCAACGGCATTCGCTGCAGCTGCGGCAACATCGGCTGCTGGGAAATGTATGCGTCGGAAAAATACATTGAACGCCGTTTGGCTGAAGAAGGGCGTTCCGAATGGCTCGATGACCGCTTTTCCATCGCTGCGATGGCGTTGGCGGCGGAAAGCGATGAACAGCTGGCGCGCATTTTGGAGGAAACGGGGCGCTATCTCGGCGTTGGGTTGTTGCAGGTGATTTATGCGTACAATCCAGAAGCAGTCATCATCGGCGGTCCGCTTGCCCAAGCGGGCGAGTATGTGATCGGTCCGGCGCGCCAAGAAGTGAGAAAGCGAATTCTCGTCAAAAAAGAAAGCGAGCCGTCCATCATCGCCTCCAAGCTGAAAGAGAAAAGCTGCGCCATCGGTGCGGCTGCTTCGGTGCTTGAGGCGGTCGTCCTGCCGCCGGAATTTGCGGCGGTCTAGCGCATGCGAAAAGAGGCGCCTGCCTGTTTGGGCAGAGCGCCTTTTTGGTTAACGGGCTACGCTTTTTTCTTCACTTTCCCGGTCCATGTTTTAAATCCGCCTTTTAAATGGTACAAGTCGCGGTACCCTTTTCGGTAGAGCATTTGCGCGGCCCGCCCGCTGCGCAGTCCGTTTTGGCAGTACAAATAGATCGGCTGGTCTTTGCGCAATTCTTTCATGCGCACGCGAAGCTGCGTGAGCGGGATGTTGCGAGCCCCTAAAATATGTCCAGCCGCAAACTCATCCGGTTCGCGGACGTCGACCAATTGCGCTTTTCGGTAGCCGGCGCGGAATTCTTCTTCCGTCAACGATTTGACAATTCGTCTTTGCCAAATGTATGTGATCACCGAATAAATGATGATCGCGCCGACAATGATCAGCAAAACTTCCACCCGTCATGCCTCCTTTCGCTTCGTCTGCTATTTCCTATTATATAAAGTCGCCGCCGGGAAGCAAAGAGGTTTGCGCGATGCCATTTTTCTTTCCTTCACCGGCGTTGTTTGCTAAACTAATAAAGGCGGCCAAAAGCGTCCCGCCCCTTGGCGGTGGTGGACAAGCCGCCGCAGCGTTTAGAGTATGGAACAATAGAGAAGGTGGAACGATGGCAAAAGAAGTATGGCGCTTTATCGATTCCGGCGATGGCTCGCCGTCGTTTAACATGGCGCTTGATGAAGCACTTCTCGATTGGCACAGCGAAGGCAAAATTCCGCCGACGGTCCGCTTTTACGGCTGGAATCCGCCGACGTTGTCGATTGGTTATTTTCAAAAAGTGGAGAAAGAAATTGATTTAGAGGCGGTCAAACGGCACGGCCTCGGCTTTGTCCGTCGGCCGACCGGCGGGCGCGGCGTCCTGCACGATAAAGAATTGACATACAGCGTGATCGTCTCCGAGTCGCACCCGGCAATGCCGCAGACAGTGACGGAAGCGTATCGCGTCATTTCCCAAGGCATTTTGGAAGGGTTCCGCTATCTTGGGTTGGATGCGTATTTTGCCGTGCCGAAAACGGAAGAAGAGAAGGCAGATTTGCGCAGCCCGCGCTCGGCCGTTTGCTTTGACGCGCCGTCGTGGTACGAGCTTGTCGTTGAGGGGCGGAAAATCGCCGGCAGCGCGCAAACGCGGCAAAAAGGCGTCATTTTGCAGCACGGATCGATTTTGCTTGATCTGGACGAAGAGCTGCTGTTCAGCTTGTTTAAATATCCAAACGAGCGGGTGAAAGAGCGTCTGCAGCGCGATTTTAAAAAGAAGGCAGTCGCGATCAATGAGTTGACTAGCCGCACGGTGACGATCGAGGAAGCGAAAGAGGCGTTTTACAAAGGATTTGAAAAAGGATTGAACATCGTATTGGAACCGTACACGCTCACCGCCGAAGAGCGGGCGTACGTCGAAGAGCTGGCGCGGACGAAATACGAAAGCGACGAATGGAACTTCAAGCGCTGAACAGCGACGCGGTAAATCGTTCGTTTTTCGGCAAAAACGGCGGCACTCCCCCGTTTTTCTCCGCTTTTCGCCGTGTTTTGTTTTTTTTTGCTTGACAAAATGAAATCATTTGTTCTCTTTAACAATATATAGTATGATTTTCATAAAAAATCATACTATATATTGTTTTTTTCTGTTTGATATGGTAAGGTAGAGAAGACAGGACAACTTTGCCAAAAACATGAGAGATTATATAAAAGAGGAGAGATAGGAGAATGACGGTGGCGTCATCCGAAAAAATGAAGATCAATATTGACAAGCTGAACGAGGATATCCGCCTATTTCCGCAAGTGCATCCGATTACGCCGGATATGCACATCACCCATAAAGGCGTATCCCGTTTGGTCATGCTTGACCGGTATTCGTTCAAAGATACGGAGAAGCTGACGCTCACACCGGGCGACTTCGTCGTGTTGACGATCAAGGAGGATCCGAAATTCCCGGCACGAGGGCTCGGGTTTATCGTCGACATCGATTGGGAGGCGAAAAAGGCGCGCGTGTTGATTGAAGACGAATACCGGCACGTGCTCGAAGGGGAAGAGGCGGAGACCGGCATTGTGGTTCGGTCGCTCGACATTATTGATAAGCCGCTCGAGATTTTCTATGAGCAAATCGCCAAGCGCAATGCGACTGGGCTGGCGGCGGTGGAAAAGACGGAAGAAAAGCGGAAAGAGTGGTTCGAAAAGTTTTATCAAGAGCTCGCCAGCTTGAATTTTGTTCCGGCCGGCCGCGTGTTGTACGGGGCGGGTTCGGGCAAGGAAGTGACGTATTTCAACTGCTATGTGATGCCGTTTGTGAAAGACTCGCGCGAAGGAATTTCCGAACATCGGAAGCAGGTGATGGAAATCATGAGCCGCGGCGGCGGCGTTGGGACGAACGGCTCGACATTGCGGCCGCGCCATACGCTTGCGCGCGGGGTGAACGGCAAATCGTCCGGGTCGGTCTCGTGGCTTGACGATATTGCGAAGCTGACCCACCTTGTCGAGCAAGGTGGCTCCCGTTGATGAGGCGCCAGACGGCGGGAGTAAAATCTCGCGAATTGCTGGAACACCCTAAAGCCAACTTGACCACAACGCAGCCGGCGACGGCAGACGTGACGGTTGGAAAACAAGTTGGATGCAACAATGGGCAACCAGCAGCCAAGCATCTCTGGAAACGGAGATGAAGGTTCAACGACTATTGAAACTTCCTACAGCCCTCGGTACAATGAGGATAACGAACGTTGTTTCGGGGGGAGAGGGCCATGGAAGGAGTAAATCGTAGCTTACGGCGACGGGGCTACGAGGCGCGAGACAGGGAAGCATTCTCTTCCCTGATGATATAGTCTGATCTCCGACCGAAAGGCGGAGAGCTAGGCAGAAATGACCTAGCCCACTCGTGAAAGCGAGTGAGTAACAATGTGCGCGGCGCCCAAATGATTATGCTTGCCGACTGGCACCCGGACATTATCGAATTCATCGTCTCGAAAATGCAAAACCCGCGCATTTTGCGCTACCTGCTCGAAAATATGGAAGACGAAGGCATCAAAAAAGCAGCGCGCGACAAGCTGAAATTCACGCCGCTCACCGAGCGGGAGCGGGCGATGTACGAAGCGATCGTCCGATACAAGAACGCGCCTGACTACGGCGGTTTCACTGAGGAAATCATCAAAGACGCCGAAGAAAAACTGCGCACCGGCGGTACATATACAGTGCACAACCCAGACTTTTTGACCGGTGCGAACATTTCCGTCTGCTTGACGAAAGAGTTCATGGAAGCGGTCGAAAAGGACGAAGAATACGCGCTCCGCTTCCCGGACGTGGAAACCTATTCCGAAGAGGAAATGCGCATTTACAACGAAAAATGGCATGAAGTCGGCGATGTACGCGAATGGGAGAAAATGGGCTATCGTGTCCGCGTCTACCGGAAAATCCGCGCCCGCGAACTGTGGAAGCTGATCAACATTTGCGCGACGTATTCGGCCGAGCCGGGCATTTTCTTCATCGACAACGCCAACGAAATGACGAACGCCCGCGCGTACGGGCAAAAAGTCGTTGCGACCAACCCGTGCGGGGAACAACCGTTGGCACCGTATTCGGTGTGCAATCTGGCCGCCATTAACTTGGCGAACATGGTGGACAAAGAACGGAAGGTCATTGACTACGAAAAACTGAAACGCACGGTCGAAATCGGGGTGCGGATGCAAGACAACGTCATTGACGCCACGCCGTACTTCCTTGAGGAAAACAAAAAACAAGCGCTCGGCGAGCGCCGCATCGGCCTTGGCGTCATGGGGCTTGCAGACTTGCTCATTTACTGCGAAAAAGCATACGGCTCTGAGGAAGGAAACCAGCTCGTCGATGAGCTGTTCCGCACGATCGCCACGACCGCATACCGGGCATCGATCGAGCTGGCGAAAGAAAAAGGCAGCTTCCCGTTTCTTGTCGGCGAAACGGAGGAAGAGACGCGCAAGCTGCGTGAAGCGTTCATCAACACCGGCTATATGAAACGGATGCCGGAAGATATTCGTCAAGATATTTTGAAATACGGCATCCGCAACTCGCACTTGCTGACGGTGGCGCCGACAGGATCGACGGGAACGATGGTCGGCGTCTCAACCGGGCTTGAGCCGTACTTCTCGTTCTCGTACTACCGGAGCGGGCGCTTGGGCAAATTTATCGAAGTGAAAGCGGACATCGTCCAAGAATATTTGGACAAACACCCGGAAGCCGACCCGAACCACTTGCCGCCTTGGTTTGTGACGGCGATGGACTTGCCGCCGGAAGCGCACGCCGATGTGCAGTGCATCATTCAGCGCTGGGTCGACTCGAGCTTGTCGAAAACGGTCAACGCGCCAAAGGGCTACACCGTCGAGCAAGTGCAAAAAGTGTACGAGCGTTTATGGCGCTGCGGTGCGAAAGGCGGAACCGTCTATGTCGACGGCAGCCGCGATGCGCAAGTGTTGACGTTAAAGGCTGAGGAGAATCAGATCGAGGAGCAGCTCGAATTGCTTCCGGAGGAACTCGAAGAAAAAGAAACGAAACGCCCCGTCGTGCTCGTTGATACGATTCAAGATGTGCGCGCCACCGATGTGACAATCGGTTCCGAAATCGGCAATATTTGCCCGATTTGCCGCGAAGGGACGATCGAAGAGATCGGCGGTTGCAACACGTGCACAAGCTGCGGCGCGCAGCTGAAGTGCGGCCTGTAATGGCGATACGGATGGGTTTGGATGGATGAAACGCTGGTTTCCGTAGAGGAACCGGCGTTTTTTTTTACATAAAAGGCAAAAGCAAAAATATAGTGGTAAAAGGAGGGAACGAAAGGGGGAGCGTCATGATTGTTCATGTCGTCCAACGCGGGGAGACGCTTTGGCAGTTGGCTCAGCGCTACGGCGTTCCACTCGAGCGGATTGTCGCCGCCAATGAACTGAGCGACCCGAACCGGCTCGCTGTTGGGCAGGCGGTTGTCATTCCGGTGCCGTATCGATACCATACGGTCCGCAAAGGGGAAACGTTATGGCAAATCGCCCGTCAGTACGGAGTGGCGGTTGAAGCCATCGTGCAGGCGAACCGAGTCGCCAACCCGGCGCTCATTTATCCAGGCGCTGTGCTATTGATCCCGGCTCGCCTTCATACGGTGCGCCCCGGGGAAACGTTAGGGCAAATTGCCGCCACCTACCAGGTCAGCGTCCAGCAAATCATTGAGTTCAATCCAATCGCCGATCCCAATATGATCGTCCCCGGACAGCGGCTCATCATCCCGCCGGCGAAGCCGCTCATCGAGGTGAACGCATTTACGGTGGACCAAGGGGAGAAAGGAGCGGAGCAAGTGCGCGAAGTCGGCCGCCATTTGACATATGCCGCGCCATTCGCCTACACGATCCGCGCCGATGGCGGGCTCAATCCGATCAATGATACGGCATTCATTCAGGCGGCTTATGCCGCCCGTGTCGTGCCGATGATGACGATCACGAACTTTACGTACCAAGACCCGGGCTCGAGGCTGGCGCAGACGATTCTGGCCGACGTTGCGCTGCAAACGCGATTGCTTGACAACGTCATTCAAGTAATGCGAGCAAAAGGGTACCGCGCGTTGAATGTCGATTTTGAAAATGTCTATCCGTCCGACCGCAAGCGGTATAACGAGTTTTTGCAGCGGGCGGCCAACCGGCTTCACGCCGAAGGGTATGTTTTATCGACGTCGCTGGCGCCCAAAATAAGCGCTGAACAAAAAGGGCTGCTGTACGAAGCGCACGACTACCCAGCCCACGGACGCATCGCCGATTTTGTTGTCCTTATGACCTATGAGTGGGGCTACCGGTTTGGGCCGCCGCAAGCCATTTCGCCGGTGAATCAAATTCGGCGCGTGCTCGATTATGCGGTGACAGCCATTCCGCGTAGCAAAATCATGATGGGGTTTCAAATTTATGCCCGCGACTGGGTGCTGCCGCACGTGCAAGGGCAAGAGGCGGAAACGTTCAGTCCGAAAGAGGCGCTAGAGCGCGCCATTCGCTACGGGGCGTCCATCCAATACGATGCGGCGGCGGCTTCGCCGTTTTACCGCTACACGGACGAACAAGGGCGTCAGCACGAAGTATGGTTTGAAGACGCCCGCAGCGCGTTGGCGAAATTTGAATTGGTGAAAGAATACGGATTGCGCGGGATCAGCTACTGGGTGCTCGGGTATCCGTATCCGGAAAACTGGGTGCTGTTAGAAGACAATTTCCGCATTCGCAAGCGGGGATAAGCGGTTCGAGCGTATGCGCCGATCATGGGGCATGCGCTTTTACTTTGTTTCTTGGAGTTCGAGCCGCTTTTTTAGTTGATAAATTTCCAGATCGTGCTGGCCGATCTTATGGTTTAAATATTCAATCGCAATGTTCGCGTTGCGCCAATCATGTGACAATATCTCGAACATGCGCCGATGGTCGGCCAGCTCGTCCTCAATTTTTTTGAAATGGCTGCGCGTCTCGATGATGAAATGATCCAACTTTTCCTCGAGGCGTTGTTGCTGTTCTTCGAGGCGCTGTTGTCGTTCTTCGAGGCGTTGTTGTCGTTCTTCGAGGCGTTGTTGTCGTTCTTCGAGGCGTTGTTGTCGTTCTTCGAGGCGTTGCTGTCCGGCTTCTAGGCGGTCGAGACGTTCATGAATGGGCTGCAACTCCTCTTTCAGAACCGAGCGAAGCAATTCGACAAGTTCGTGAGACATTTCTCATATCCCCCCTTCGGTTTAATTTTATTATATCATTGCGTCCACTAGGTGTCATGACGAATCTCAAAGGTGTGCGAATGTTTTGAAAGGAAATCAGTATGTTGGAACATGATCAATGGCCGAGAATGCCGGCAAATCGTTGCTGAAACCGACGGCCATGCCCGCTGGTTTCGCTGGGAGGCGGATGGATGTGGATGAGGAGCGACAATGAGACGAAAAAAGAATTCCAAATAAAGTAAGATAACGACTCCCCCGTTCCCGTCCATACTAACCATAAAGATGGACGAAATGGGGGAAACGATGAAACCGTTTGTGCCCAAGCTTGTGTATTTCGAGCCGGAGGCGTTGTCGTATCCGCTCGGAAAGGTATTGCTCGCTTTTTTCCATCGGCTCAGGTGCAGTATTTTACGTAATATCCCCATCATGGTATAATGGGATTGATTGCTATTTTTTGTTTGCCTAGGCGGCCGACTGCGGCAGAAAAGCTGAAAATAGAGCTTTCTCATCTATATAGATGCAACGAAAACGTTTAACATATCCTTGACGGAAAAGTCGCTTATCCATTTTTCGACTGTCGAGGGCAAGCTGTAGGCTTCTCCATCACGCCAAGGCGTGACAGTCGATCAAATGCTCGGTAAAAGCTGCAAATGTTAAAGCTTCAAATTGCATCTATATCGTTTTTATTGGTTCATCAACACGCCTGTTTCATGAGAGATGCTGACGGCCGCTGCACTTGTCTGCGGCAGACAAACGTGATGGGAGGGGACAAACGTTGCCGACACCAAGCATGGAAGATTATATTGAGCAAATTTACATTTTGATTGAAGAAAAGGGCTATGCCCGCGTCTCTGACATCGCTGAAGCGTTGTCCGTCCATCCCTCCTCGGTGACGAAAATGGTGCAAAAGCTCGATAAAGATGAGTATTTAGTGTATGAGAAATACCGCGGACTCGTCTTGACGCCAAAAGGAAGAAAAATCGGCCAGCGGCTCGTCTACCGCCATGAGCTGCTTGAGCAGTTTCTCCGTTTGATCGGTGTCAGCGAAGAAAACATTTACCGCGACGTGGAAGGGATTGAACACCATTTGAGCTGGAACGCCATCGACCGGATCGGTGATTTGGTGCAATATTTTCAAGAGGACGAACGCCGCCTTGAAGCGCTGCGCGATGTCCAAAAGCGCAATGAACAAGGAGAGTAAGCTGAGGCTTGCTCTTTTTTGTTTGCCGTACTAAACGCCGCTTCTTTCTCTTACATATGTATAAAGAGCGAGAAAGGGGAGGCAGCGGTGGACATTGACATCGTCTTTTCCGGCGGCGGGGTGAAAGGGTTTGCGTTGCTTGGGGCGTACGAAGCGATTGAGGAAAAAGGGCTGCGCTGGAAGCGGCTCGCCGGAACGAGCGCGGGATCGCTGCTTTCGGCGCTGTTGGCGGCGGGCTACAGCGCCCGCGACATCGCCCGACTGCTTGAGGAGTTGGAGTTGGAGCAGTTTTTGGATGAACGGCCGCTATGGATTCCGTTTCCGCTTTGGAAATGGGTGCGCCTGTATTGGCATCTTGGGCTGTATCAAGGAAAGGCGTTTGAGCGGTGGCTCGAGGCGGCGCTCGCCGCCCGCGGCGTGCGGACGTTTCAAGATGTGCCGGCCGGCAGTTTGTATATCGTCGCTTCCGACGTGACGAACGGGCGCATCGTCGTGCTGCCGGATGATTTAGCCATATACGGCATTGACCCTGGGTCGTTTTCCATCGCCAAGGCGGTGCGGATGAGCATCAGCATTCCTTATTTCTTTGAGCCGGTCCGCCTCCGCGGGCGAAACGGTGTATCCCTCATCGTCGACGGCGGGGTGTTGAGCAATTTTCCGCTGTTTTTGTTTGATGAGGAAAAGAAGAAAAAACGGCCGGTGCTCGGCGTTCAACTAAGCCCGAAGCCAGGCGAGCGGCCGAAACGAATCATCGCCAATGCCCTCGACTTGTATGAAGCGCTGTTTGCGGCGATGAAGGAGGCCCATGATGCCCGCTACATTTCGCGCCGCCATGAAAAAAACATCGTCTTTTTGCCAGTGGACAACGTCATTTCCACCGAATTTTCCATTGATCCGGAAGCACGCCGGCGCCTGATCGATTACGGACGCGAGCGGACGCGGCAGTTTTTGCGACAATGGGTGTACTAGACAGGAAAGCGGCATATATGGCACACCTCTGCCGACGATTTTTAGATGAACGGCGGGGGCAAACAAAAAAGAATCAAGCTAAAACGAAGCTCGATTCTTTTTTTTGCCTTTTTTGCCCTCGATCACGGTCAAGTGCGGAATGGCCGTCCGTTTTTTCAGCGGCCGCTTCAGTTTCGCCGGCTTTGCTTGTTTGCGCCCGGAGCGGGGATGGAGCTTTTTCGACTGCCGCACCGCCTTTAAATACGATAACCGATCTTTATCGGTGCGGCGTTGGTATATGAACCGGTAGAAGAGATAAATGGCGGCTAAAAACAGCGCGACAAACAACAGCTGGCGGAACAGCACTGTCGGATGGGCAAAAAGGGTATAGACAATGCCAAGCGTTCCAAGCAAAATCATAAGCCCGACAAGCGGATGAATGGCCCGGCGCCGCAATGAGTCCACCCCCTTTGATCGATTACTGCACCGCTTGTTTCCTTTCGGCTTCCGCTTCCAAATGGAGAAGCCGCTGAAACGAGGCGATGGCCACTTCCACTTGGTCATCGTCCGGTTCTTTTGTCGTCAACCGCTGCAGCCATAGCCCGGGATAGCCAAGCCAGCTTAGCAGCGGAATATCCCTCAATTTATTTGTAAACTGCAAGACTTCAAACGAAACGCCAAGCACGACAGGAATTAAGGCGAGCCTGTTTGCGATTCGCAGCCAAAGCGGATCCGTCGGCACGAACAAATAAAGGAATAAGCTGATAATGACAGTAAATAAAATGAAGCTGCTGCCGCATCGGTAGTGAAGGCGCGAGGCGCGCTGGACGTGCTCAACAGTGAGCGGCCACCCCGCTTCAAAGGCGTTGATGACTTTATGTTCCGCCCCGTGGTATTGGAACACGCGCCTAACAAGCGGCGTCAACGAAATAAAGTAAATGTAGCCGAGCAAAAGAGCAAGCTTAAAGGCTCCTTCAAGCAAAATTTGCCCCATTTTCCCCGGTACGAGCGGTTTAAAGGCGTCGGCGGCGAGCGCCGGAACGAGCGTAAAAATGGTTTTGGCGAATAAAAACGATAGCACGCCGATGACGGCGGCGCCGAGAATCAGCCCGAATTTGGAGCGGCTTTCTTCGGCGGCCTGTTTTTCGTCCGAGGACGCCTCATATTGTTCGCTGGCAAACTGCAAATGCTTGGCCCCGTTCGCACTCGCTTCAATAATGGCGACAATGCCGCGGACAAACGGAATTTTCTTCAGGGCAGCCAGCGTCGGATGGCTGCGGCGAGGCAGCGTAAAATAGTCAATCGTCCCATCATGGCGGCGAATAGCGGTGACTGAGTGCGTCTTGCCGGCAAACATCACCCCTTCAACGACCGCTTGGCCGCCGTATAACGGTTTCTCCATTGATTTCATAAGGCCAACACCAACCTATTTTTTATTTTATTATTTTATTCTACAAGAAACATCCGGAAACCTCTAGGTTGATGCTACTATTATGATTTCCAAAAAATCCATGATTTACACAAGAGCGGTCATTTTTTTCGCTTGATTCATGGGACGGTCGGCTTTCGGTCATACTAACAGACAAGGAGGTGCACGATGATGGCGGAACAAAAAGGGAAGCTCGAGCAAGAGAAGACGGAGCGGCCGATGACGCTCATACAAAAAACGATCATCATCGGGTTTGTCGGCGGGGTGTTTTGGAGTTTGATCGGCTATTTGTCCTATTTTTTCCATTTCAGTGAAATCAGTCCGAACATGTTTCTCATCCCGTGGGTTGCCGGGGACTGGAAATATGGGAAAGCCGGCAATTATGCGGCCATCGTGCTGATCGGCATCATTTCCATTGCGGCGGCGCTTTTGTATTACGCGTTGTTGCGAAACATCTGCGGCATGTGGGCTGGGATTTTATACGGCGCTGCGCTTTGGATGATTGTTTTTTATTTGTTTAATCCCCTGTTTCCAAACGTTCAGCCGGTGGCCGACTTGGAAATCAATACGATCGTGACGACGCTTTGTTTGTACATTTTATACGGCGTGTTTGTCGGCTATTCCATCTCGTTCGAAACACAAGAAATGAATCGGCTGTCCTCAAGCTCGGGGAAGGAGGCGGCGAACGAAGGAAGCTGACGCCGCATTTTGGCCCTGAAAGCAAGTGTCAAGCGGACGCCTGGCGGAAACCGTCACCTTTATGGTAAAATTTAAAGGAAGTTTTGGCATGCCTTTCGCATCATGGCGGACGTTGCGTAAAACCGGCGCGCCTATATAAGGCCGCTTGTGTCGCCTTGGCCACAACGATTTTCTGTTCCTGTTGCCGGCGGCAGGGGGAGTACATTTTCTGGGAAGAGGAGACGGGAACATGGAAAAGCTGGAAAAGCTTCGGGAGCTTCTTGACGAGCAGCATATCGACGGGCTGTTAGTAACAAACGGCTACAACCGCCGCTATTTGACCGGGTTTACTGGCACGGCCGGCGCTGTACTTGTCAGCCGTCAAGGGGCGGTGTTGATTACGGACTTCCGCTACGTCGAACAAGCATCGAGGCAAGCCCAAGGGTTTGAAGTCGTCCAGCACAGCGGGCCGATTATCGAAGAAATCGCCAATCAGGTGAAGCGACTTGGCATCAAGAGGCTTGGCTTTGAGCAAGAACATGTCACCTATGCAGCATATAAGTCGTATGAAGAAGCCATCCGCGCTGAACTTGTGCCGACGTCTTGGCTCGTAGAAAAATTGCGCTTGATTAAGTCAGAGGCAGAGATTAAGATATTAAAGGAAGCAGCAGAAATCGCCGATGCGGCGTTTTCGCACATTTTGTCGTTCATCCGTCCAGGCGTTAAAGAAATCGAAGTGGCGAATGAGCTAGAATTTTTTATGCGCAAACAAGGGGCGTCTTCGTCCTCCTTTGATACGATCGTTGCCTCCGGCTACCGTTCGGCGCTGCCGCACGGGGTGGCGTCAGAGAAAACGATCGAGCGCGGCGAGCTCGTCACGCTTGATTTCGGGGCTTACTATAAAGGGTATTGTTCCGATATTACGAGAACGGTCGCTGTCGGCGCCATTAGCGCGGAGCTGCGGACGATCTATGACATCGTTCTTGAAGCGCAGCAACGAGGCATGAACGGGCTCAAGGCAGGCATGACCGGCAAGGAAGCCGATGCGCTCACGCGCGATTACATCCGCGAAAAAGGGTATGGCGACTATTTCGGCCATTCGACCGGCCATGGGATTGGATTGGAAATTCACGAAGGGCCGACGCTTTCGTTCCGTTCGGATGTCGTGCTTGAGCCAGGCATGGTTGTCACCGTCGAGCCGGGCATTTACATCCCGGGGCTTGGCGGGGTGCGCATCGAGGACGATACGGTCATCACTGCTGACGGGAACGAAGCGCTCACCCATTCGCCAAAAGAACTGATCATTTTATAATGGATTGCGTGAGGAGGATTTCGGCTAATGATTTCAGTCAACGATTTTCGCACAGGACTTACGATTGAGGTGGACGGCGAGATTTGGCGCGTCCTTGAATTCCAGCACGTCAAGCCGGGCAAGGGGGCGGCGTTCGTCCGTTCGAAGCTGCGCAATTTGCGCACCGGCGCCATTCAGGAGCGGACGTTCCGCGCCGGCGAAAAAGTGAACCGGGCGCAAATCGACACACGCAAAATGCAATATTTGTACGCCAACGGCGACCAACACGTTTTTATGGATATGGAAACGTACGAACAAATCGAGCTGYCGGCGAAACAAATCGAGCATGAACTGAAGTTCTTGAAAGAGAATATGGAAGTATTTATTATGATGTACCAAGGCGAAACGATCGGCGTCGAGCTGCCGAACACCGTTGAGCTGAAAGTCGTCGAAACAGAGCCGGGCATTAAAGGTGACACCGCTTCTGGCGGTTCGAAGCCGGCGAAGCTCGAAACTGGCCTTGTCGTTCAAGTGCCGTTTTTCGTCAACGAAGGCGACACGCTCATCATTAATACGGCCGACGGCACGTACGTTTCGCGGGCGTAAGCGCAAGCCCGACAGGCACCGTCTCGGACACCTTCCGGGGCGGTGTTTTTTTATGCGCAAAATGGGCGCCGTTTTGCTCTCCCCCATCGTTTTCCTCAGTAAAAACTTCTTCTGAAACGGCTTGTTTTCGCATACGTTTGTACTAATCGATCCCATTTGGCAAAACAGGAGGGGAACATGAAACATTGGCTGCGATCGATCGACCCGTCTGTTATGGCCATGGCTGGCATGCGGATGGTGTCCGCGTTCATTGAACTGAGCGCGGCGCTGTTGATGCTTGTGTTCAATGACGTGAAAAAAGCGCTTGCCGTTAACGCGGTGCTCGCTGTCGTCGGTCCAACCGTCATGATGGTGACCATGGCGATTGGACTGCTTTCGCTTGCGGACGAGCTCTCGTTTTCCCGGCTTGGGCTTGTGGCGCTCGGGATAGCGCTCATTTTGTTCGCGATTTACAAGTAAGGCATAAACGGCGCATTCCGCCCATACATATGAACTAGTCCACAAGAAAAGGGGGAGGGCCATGGAAGCGGTGTGGGGAATTTTGCCGAAAACGGTCGCCGCCGCGTTGCAGCACCATCTTCCTTCATGCCGCCGCGGAATTGAAGAAATCCGCATCCGCGTCTCCCGGCCGCTTGAGGTGATCGTCGACGGAACGGCCCGATTGCTGCCGTATGAAGTGACGAAAGAAGACGGCGTGCATTTGCTCAACAAATTGAGTCATTATTCGATCTATGCCGTCGAAGAAGAGCTGAAGCGCGGATTTATGACGATTGAGGGGGGGCATCGCGTTGGGCTGGCCGGCAAAGTCATTACTGAAGGGGGCAAGGTGAAAGCGATCCGCGATGTTTCCTCGTTTAACATTCGCATCGCCAAGGAACAGATCGGCATCGCCGAGCCGCTGATTCCGTATGTGTACGACGGCCGCTGGCGTCATACGATGATCATCGGCTCGCCGCAGACGGGAAAAACGACGCTCCTGCGCGATGCGGCGCGCTTGATTAGCAGCGGGACGAGGCGCATTCCGGCGCAAAAGGTGGCGATCGTTGACGAACGATCGGAAATCGCTGGCTGTGTGAAAGGGATTCCTCAGTTTTCGTTCGGCCCGCGCCTTGACGTGTTGGACGCTTGCCCGAAAGCGGAAGGGATGATGATGATGATCCGCTCGATGAGCCCTGATGTCATGATTGTCGACGAAATCGGGCGCGAGGAGGACAGCGAGGCAGTGCTTGAAGCGGCCAATGCTGGCGTCTCTGTATGGACGACTGTGCACGGCCGCAACATCCAAGACGTCTGGCAGCGTCCGACGCTCGGACCGGTGATGGAACAAAAGGTGTTTGAACGGTTTATTGAGCTGACGAACATTCCCCATCCCGGCTCAATCCGACGCATTCTCGACGCTGGCGGAACGGTGCTGTATGAAAGGGCGGTGGTCCATCGATGAAATGGTTTGGCGCTCTGTTGATTCTCGCCGCCTCAACATGGCTTGGGTTTGCCGCCGCCCGCGTGTTGCACGAGCGGCCGCTCCAGCTCCGCCAGCTGAAAGCGGCGCTGAGGGCGCTTGAGGCGGAAGTGATGTATGGCCATACGCCGCTTGCCGACGCCGCTATGCATCTCGCCCGGCAAACGGCCGCCCCGCTGTCCGAGCTGTTCAAGCGGTTTGCCGCCGCGTTATGCACAGAAGAAACGAGCGCCGCCGAGGCATGGGAAAAAAGCTTGCGAGCCGTATGGGGAAAAACCGCTCTAAAGCAAGGAGAATTTGAAGTGATGAAACAATTTGGCGCCACGCTTGGCCAATACGACCGGCTCACCCAGCAAAGGCAAATCGCGCTGGCGCTCGCCCATCTTGAGCGGGAGGAAGCGGAAGCGCTAGACAACCAGGCGCGCTACGCCAAGATGGCGAAAAGTTTAGGCGTGTTGGCCGGCCTGCTGCTCGTCATTTTACTCATGTAGACAGGAGGCAGAATCATGGGCATCGATGTCGATCTCATTTTGAAAATCGCCGGCGTCGGCATCGTCATCGCGTTTTTGCATACGGTGCTCGATCAGATGGGGAGGAAAGAATACGCCCAATGGGTGACGCTGCTCGGCTTTATTTATATTTTGTTTATGGTCGCTTCCATCGTCAGCGACTTGTTCCAAAAAATCAAGGATGTCTTTTTGTTCCGCGGGTAGGAGGGATCGGCCATTGACATTTTGCAAATCGTCGGCCTCGGGTTGATCGCGACGTTTTTGGTCGTGTTGCTGCAAGAGCAAAAGTCGAATCTGGCCTTTTTGTTGACCGTGTTTGTCGGCTGCACCATTTTTCTGTTGTTGGTCGATCAAATCAGCAGCATTTTGGCGATGTTGCGAAAAATGGCCGAAGGCGCCCATATTCAGATGGTGTATTTAGAGACGATGCTGAAAATCATCGGCATTGCCTACATTGCCGAGTTCGCCGCGCAAATTTCCAAAGACGCCGGCCAAGGGGCGATCGCCGCCAAAATTGAGCTCGGCGGCAAAATCGTCATTTTGGCGCTGGCTGTTCCGATTTTAACCGCGATCATCGAAGCGGTCATCGGCCTCATCCCGTCGGCGCGCTAAAGGGGGGAACGGATTGAAGCGAACAGCGTTCCTTATTGTTGGGCTGCTTTCTCTCTTTTTTTGTCCGTTGGTCGTACAAGCCGCAAGCGATGGACCGTCGGTCAGCGAGCAGCTTGCTCAGCTCGATGTGAGCGATATCCGCCGCTATTGGGAAACGATCGTCAGCGAGTATGGAGGGTTTTTGCCGGAAAGCGAGAAAGGGCCGCTCACCGATTTTTTAAGCGGCGACAAGCAATGGTCGCCGGCCGAATGGCTGAAGGCGCTCGCCCGCTATTTGTTTTATGAACTGCAGGTGAACGGCAAACTGCTCGGCACGCTCATTTTGCTTGCTGTCTTCAGCACGGTGCTGCAATCGCTGCAAAATGCATTCGCTCAGCAGGAAGTAAGCAAAATCGCCCAGGCGGTCGTTTATATGGTGCTCTTGTTGATAGCCTTAAACAGCTTTCGCCTCGCGGCGGATTATGCGCTTGAGGCGGTGCGGACGATGAGCCATTTCATCATCGCCCTCGTTCCGCTGCTGCTCGCCCTGCTCGCCACTTCCGGCGGGGTCGCGTCGGCGGCGTTTTTCCACCCGATCATTTTGTTTGTGATGAACACCACCGGCACGGTCGTTGAATACGTCACCTTGCCGCTTTTGCTTCTGGCCGCGTTGCTTTCTGTCGTCAGCACGCTCAGCGACCGTTACAAGGCGACTCAGCTCGCCGATTTGCTCAACAAAGCCGCCCTTGGTTTGCTCGGCCTCATTTTGACCGTGTTCCTTGGCGTCATGTCCGTGCGAGGAGCGACAGCGGCCGTGGCTGACGGCGTGGCGCTCCGGGCGGCGAAATTTGTCACCGGCAATTTCATCCCGGTCGTCGGCAAGCTGTTCACCGATGCCGCCGATACGGTCGTCGCCGCTTCCATGCTGTTGAAAAATACTGTCGGGTTGGTCGGGGCGGCGATTTTGTTAATGATCGCCATCTTTCCAGCGGTGAAAATTTTCGCCATCGTCATCGTCTACAAACTATCGGCTGCTCTTCTGCAGCCGCTTGGCGGCGGACCGGTATTGTCCTGCCTCAACATCATCAGCAAAAGCATCGCCTACGTGCTGGCGGCGCTGCTCATTGTGTCGCTCATGTTTTTCTTAAGCCTCACCGTCATGGTGATGGCCGGGAACATTACGATGATGGTCCGCTAGGGGGAGCGCTATGCAGCTAGTCATTGAGTGGGTGACAAACATCATTTTGTTTTTGTTGTTTGCTGTCATCATCGATTTTTTGCTGCCGTCGGGGACGATGCAAAAATACGTTAAAATGGCTGTCGGGCTTATGCTCGTTCTTGTGATGCTCGCCCCGGTGCTCCGGCTCGCTTCCGTTGATCCCGAGCAGCTCGTCGCGTCGGCGTTCGTTCATTTTTCCAACGGCCGTGAGGGGGAAGAGGCGATAAAAAATCAAATCGAACAGCAGAAAAAAGAAATACAAGCCTCGCAACGCGCATATATTTTAAAACAAATGGCTGTCCAGCTCGAAAACGATGTCAATGAGGAGTTGATGGAAAAGTATGGGCTGAAAGCGGATGTCAACGTTTACGCCAAGCCAGGCGACGACTGGCGCATGCCGGATGACATCAAGACGATTGAGGTCGTCCTTTCGAAACAGAAGTCAGCCGGTTCGGTGGAACCGGTTGTCATCGATACGACGAAGCCGCCGGCTTTGCCGGAGGGCGATGCTTCGCTGGCAGAGGAGGTGCGCGCTTTTCTCGCCGGCCGATGGGAAATCGATGAAGATAAAATTGACGTGCAATTTAGGGGGAGGGAATAGAGGGGGGATGTTGCCGCTCATCAAACGGCTCTTTTCTTCAGCGCCGAAAGACGGGGAAGGAGCACAGAAAAAATGGCCGTTTTCGTACGTCGTCGTCCTGCTGTTGGCCGGCGTCGCCTTGATGGCGGCAAGCCATTGGGCAAACAGTGGAGAGGAAGCCGAAGCGAAGCCTTCCGCCGGGCAGCCGTCCGCTCCAGCCGAGCCGGCGTTCCTGGCAAGCAAGGAGACGAAAGAGAAAGTGATCGCCGCCTATGAGGAGCGGTACGAAAAAGAACTGAAAGCCGCGCTTGAGGCGATCGAAGGGGTCGATGATGTCACTGTCGTCGTCAATCTCGATTCCACGGAGTTGAAACTGTATGAGAAAAAGCGTTCGACCCAGCAGCAGACAACGGAAGAGAGCGACAAGGAAGGCGGGAAGCGGACGATCGAAAACGAGTCGACCAATGAAGAAGTCATCATTATTCATAACGGCGAAGAAGAAACGCCGCTTGTCGTCGCCACGAAAAAGCCGGACATCCGCGGCGTGCTCGTTGTCGCCAAAGGGGCGGACAATTTGCAAATCAAAAAATGGATCGTCGAGGCGGTGACGCGCGTGTTAAACGTTCCGAGCTACCGCGTCGCTGTCTTGCCGAAAAAATGACCGGGTAAGGGGAGGAGATCGGCATGTTGAAAAAACAAACCGTATGGCTGCTAACGATGTTGAGCTTGGTCGTTGTGCTGTCGGTCTATTATGTGACTGCGCCAAAAAATATGAACGACAGTCCGGCATTTACCGCCAACGAGAAAACGGAAAAAACAAACGATCAGCCGAGCGTTGCTGTCGAAGAGGCGAAAAAGCCGTCCGCGTCTGGCGAAACGGGCGACGACTTGTTTACGGCGCTGCGCATGAAAATTGAGGATGAACGGAGCCGGCTGCGCGATGAGCTGAACGCCATTGTCGCTTCAGCGAACGCGACGGCGGAAGAAAAAAATGAAGCGCTCGACAAAATGGAAAAATTGCAAGCATTGTCCGAAAAAGAAGCGACGTTGGAGACGCTCATCAAATCAAAAGGCGGTTATGAAGACGTGCTCGTGCGCGCCGATGACAACCAAGTGCGCGTGACGATCAAAGCGAAACAAAGCTCAGCCAAATCGGCGAACGAAGTCATTCATATGGTGAAAAAAGAAATACCCGATGCTGAATACGTGACGGTTGAGTTTCAGCCGGCTGGATGAACGCGCTGCTCTTTAGGGCAGCTTCTTTTTTGCGGAAAAGTCTTTTGTTTGTCCTACGATTGTGTGTATAATCGTTATGAACACGTTTGAGCACCGCCTGCTAGGAACGGGCCACGATACTTGGAGAAAGGTGTGAGATCGATGAAAATTCAAGAAATCCGTGAATTGATCCGCTTGGTCGACCAGTCCTCGATCGACGAATTCGTGTACGAACAAGGCGAAACAAAAGTACATATGAAAAAAGGAACGGCTGCTGTTGCCGTTGCGTCGGCCGCGGCCGCACAGACGGCGGTCGTACAGCCGGCGCCTGCCGCTCCGGCAGCGGTCGAACCGGCTCCGGCAACTGCCCCTGTTCAAGCGGCGGCCTCGGAAGCGCCGGCGCCGAAGGCGGAAACGCCGGCGGCCAAAGAAGCGAAGCCGGCTGTTGAAGGCAACTTGCATCAAATTACTTCGCCGATGGTCGGCACGTTCTACGCAGCGCCGGCGCCGGACAAGCCGCCGTATGTGAAGCCAGGCGACAAAGTGAAAAAAGATACGGTCGTTTGCATCATCGAGGCGATGAAGCTGTTTAATGAAATTGAAGCGGAAGTCGATGGCGAAATTGTCGAGGTGCTGGTGCAAAACGGCCAGCTCGTCGAATATGGCCAGCCGTTGTTTTTAGTCAAGCCTGAATAAGGGAGAGAACGGACGATGATCAAAAAAGTGTTGGTGGCGAACCGCGGGGAAATCGCCGTCCGCATCATCCGCGCCTGCCGCGAGCTTGGGATTGAGACGGTCGCTGTCTTTTCGCAAGCCGACCGCGACGCTTTGCACGTGCAGCTGGCTGATGAGGCGTACTGCATCGGGCCGACCGCTTCGAAAGACAGCTATTTAAATTTCACAAACATTATGAGCGTCGCCACGCTGACCGGCTGTGACGCCATCCACCCTGGTTACGGGTTTTTAGCGGAGAATGAAGCGTTCGCCGAGCTGTGCCGCGAATGCAACGTAACATTTATCGGCCCAAGTCCGGAAGCGATTGCAAAAATGGGCATTAAAGACATCGCCCGCGAGACGATGCGCGAGGCGGGGGTGCCGATCGTGCCCGGGTCGCGCGGGGTCATCGAAAGCCTTGATGAGGCGCGGGCGATTGCCGAAGAGATCGGCTATCCGGTCATCATTAAAGCGACGGCCGGCGGCGGCGGGAAAGGGATCCGCGTCGCCCGCGACGAACAAGAGTTGATCAAAGGCATCAACATCACCCAGCAGGAAGCGGCGACGGCGTTTGGCAACCCGGGCGTCTATATTGAGAAATATATCGAAGATTTCCGCCATGTTGAAATTCAAGTGCTCGCCGATTCATACGGCAATACGATCCATTTGGGCGAGCGCGACTGCTCGATCCAGCGCCGGCTGCAAAAACTGGTCGAGGAAGCGCCGTCGCCGGCGCTTGACGACGAGATGCGCCGGAAGATGGGCGAGGCGGCGGTCAAGGCGGCGAAAGCGGTCAACTACACCGGCGCCGGCACGGTTGAATTTATTTATGACCACCGGAACAAGCAATTTTACTTCATGGAGATGAATACGCGCATTCAGGTCGAGCATCCGGTCACCGAACTGATCACCGGCGTCGATTTGGTCAAGGAGCAAATCCGCATCGCCGCCGGCGAAAAGCTGTCGATCACCCAAGATGACGTCACGTTTAACGGCTGGGCGATCGAGTGCCGGATCAACGCCGAAAATCCAGCGAAAAACTTTATGCCGTCACCGGGGAAAATCGCCATGTACCTGCCGCCGGGCGGCCCGGGCGTTCGGGTGGATTCCGCCGCCTATCCAGGCTATACGATTCCGCCGTATTATGATTCGATGATCGCCAAATTGATCGTCCATGCACCGACGCGTGCGGAAGCGATCGCCCGCATGAGACGGGCGCTTTCGGAGTTTATCATCGAAGGCATTCATACGACGATTCCGTTCCACATAAAATTAATGGAGCATGAGAAATTTCAAAGCGGCGAGTTTAATACGAAGTTTTTGGAGTTATATGATATTATGAAGGCAGAATAGGAGGTGCCTTATGTCTGAGCATGTCTTTGAAACAGAGCAAGCGTACCCGGCGCTCGGCAGGGTGGAAATTGCACCGGAAGTGATTGAGGTGATCGCTGGCATCGCGGCGTCGGAAGTCGACGGCATCGCGCAAATGCGCGGCAATTTCGCCGCCGGAGTCGCCGAACGGTTTGGAAAGAAACACCATGGCAAAGGCGTCAAGGTTGATTTGCGCGACGACGGCGTCGTCATCGATCTTTATTGCCTCGTCCAGTTTGGCGCATCGATTCCCAACGTAGCGAAAAAGGTGCAGGAAAACGTGCGCCAGGCGCTTTGGAACATGACCGGCCTCGAGGCGAGCGAAGTGAACGTTCATATCGTCGGCATCCAGTTTGAGGGCGGCAAGCAGGAACAAGGCGTGGTCGAACAGTGATCTCGCAAGGCAGCTGCTTTTTCGGCAGCGGCCTTTTTGTTTTTTTGGCCAAAGTTTGTTATTGTAATGAACGAGGCCGTTGGCGCAGCCAACGCCAGCGCGAATGATTTGTGGGAAAAGGCTGGTTTTTTCCGAAAAATATGATATGATTTCATTGTGAATGTTCGTTTTTTGGAAAGGGGGACCGCCATGAAGCGGCATGAAGCACGGGAAAAGGCATTGCAGGCGCTGTTTCAAATCGATGTCGGACGCATTCCTCCAGACGAGGCGCTCCACAATGTCACAGGCGGCGGCGACATCGACCCGTTTTTGCGCCGGCTCGTCTTTGGCGTCGTTGAGCACCAGGAGGAGATTGACGAGCTGTTGCGCGCCAATTTGGAAAAATGGACGCTTGAACGCGTCGCCAACGTTGACCGCGCCATTTTGCGCATGGCGACGTACGAGATGAAATACGCCGATGATGTGCCGGTGAGCGTCAGCCTCGATGAGGCGGTCGAGCTGGCGAAAAAATTCGGCGATTGGAAATCCGGAAGTTTTATAAACGGCGTGCTTTCGAAAGTGAAAGCGGCGCTGCAAAAATAAAACCGGCTGCATCGCGGGCTGATATCGAACGATGAACGAGGAGAGGGGAACGAAACACGATGACAGCACAAATCATTAGCGGAACGGAGATGGCGAGAACCATTCGCACCGCATTGGCGGATGAAGCCGCACAGTTGAAAGCGGACGGCGTTGAGCCGGGGCTGGCCGTCATTCTAGTCGGCGACGATCCGGCGTCGCATTCGTATGTAAAAGGGAAACAAAAGGCGTGCGCTGAAGTCGGCATTCGCTCCTTTCTTTACACGTTTCCGGCGGCGACCGAGGAGGAGACGCTGCTTGCGAAAATCCGCGAGTTAAACGCCGATCCGGCGGTGCACGGCATTTTAGTGCAGCTGCCGCTGCCGGATCACATTCGCGAATGGTCGGTCATTGAAACGATTGCACCGGAAAAAGATGTCGATGGGTTTCACCCGATCAATGTCGGAAAAATGATGATCGGCCAACGGGCGTTTCTCCCGTGCACTCCGCATGGCATTTTAGTGATGGTGCAATCGGCCAGCATTGACATCGCCGGCAAGCACGTCGTCGTCGTCGGCCGCAGCAACATCGTCGGCAAGCCGGTTGGCCAGCTGTTTTTGCGCGAACATGCCACGGTCACCTACACCCACTCGAAAACGCCGGATTTGGCCGCCATCACTCGACAGGCTGACATTTTGATCGTCGCTGTCGGCAAGGCGCGCCTCATCGGCCCGGAACACATCAAGCCCGGGGCGGTCGTCATCGACGTCGGCGTCAACCGGCTTGAGAACGGCAAATTGTGCGGCGATGTCGATTTTGACGCTGTGAAAGAAGTGGCTGGCTATATTACGCCGGTGCCGGGCGGAGTCGGGCCGATGACGATTACGATGCTCTTGCACAACACGATTGAAGCGGCCCGGCAGCTGGCCGCAAAGTGAGGGCAGGATCAGTGGAAGTCAAATATGTGACGGTCGGGGCGTTGACGAAGTACATCAAACGCAAGTTCGATGTCGACCCGCATTTGCGCGATCTATGGGTGAAGGGCGAGATTTCGAACTTTAAGCAGCATTCGCGCGGCCATATGTATTTTACGTTGAAAGACAGCCAAGGACGCATTGCCGCCGTCATGTTCGCCGGCTACAACCAGCATTTGCCGTTCCGTCCTGAAGATGGGATGAACGTGCTCGCGCGCGGGGAAATTTCCGTCTATGAACCGAACGGCAACTATCAGCTTTATGTCAAAGAAATGCAGCCGGAAGGCGTCGGAAGCCTGTATTTAGCCTACGAACAGCTGAAGCAGCGGCTCGAGGCGGAAGGGCTGTTTTCTCCGGTCCATAAAAAGCCGCTTCCGGCCTTCCCTCGCTGCATCGGCGTTGTCACATCGCCGACTGGAGCGGCGGTGCGCGATATTATGACGACGATTCGCCGCCGCTATCCGCTCGCCAAAGTCATTTTGTTTCCAGCGCTCGTTCAAGGGGACGGGGCGGCGCTGTCGATCGTGCGCGCCATCGAGCGGGCGAATGCGTTCGGCGGGGTTGATGTGCTTATTGTCGGCCGCGGCGGCGGCTCGATCGAAGAACTGTGGGCGTTCAATGAAGAAATCGTCGCTCGCGCCATCTTCGCCTCAAAAATTCCAATTATTTCTGCTGTCGGCCATGAAACGGATTTTACGATCGCCGACTTTGTCGCCGATTTGCGGGCGCCGACGCCGACGGCAGCAGCTGAGATGGCGGCGCCGCATGTTGGGGAGTTGGCTGAGCGGCTCGCCGAGCGGAAATGGCGGCTCATCCGCGCCATGAAAGAGCGGCTTGCCGCTGATAAAGAGCAGCTTCGCCGGCTGCAAGGATCCTACGCATTCCGCTATCCCAAGCGGCTCTATGAACAACAAGAACAGCAGCTTGATGCGTTGCTTGAGCGGCTTGGCCGCCAACGCGAACGGCTCGTCGACAAACATCGCCAGCGGCTGCATGAGCTTGACATGAGACTATGGCGGCATCATCCGGCTGCAGAGCTCGAGCGGATGAAAGAACGGCAAAAGGCGGCCGCCAATGCGCTGGAAAAAGCGATGCGCACCGCGGTGGAGCGCCATCGGTTCCGCTTTCGCTCCAACCTCGCCCGGCTTGAGGCGCTCAGTCCGCTTCGCATCATGGAGCGCGGCTACAGCTTGGTGTACAATGAACAGGGCGAGCTCGTGAAACGAACGAACCAGCTTCGAATCGGCGAGCATCTTTTCATTCAAGTTCAAGACGGACGAGTCGATTGTCAAGTGACGGGAGTGGAGGAAAAACACGTATGAGCGAAGAAAAAGAGATGACGTTTGAAGAAGCGATGAAAAAACTGGAGGAAATCGTCGAAAAGCTCGAGGAAGGGAACGTGCCGCTTGAGGAGGCGATCGCCTTTTTTCAAGAAGGCATGAAACTGTCCAAGCTTTGCCATGATAAATTGCAGCATGTGGAGAAACAGTTGGAGTACATGCTGCGCGAAGACGGCGAGCTTGTCCCTTTTTCGCCGGAGGAGGAGTGACGGGTGGCGCAGCTTTCGGTTGAACAGTTTCTCAACGAACAAAAACGGGCCGTCGAGGCGGCGCTTTCCTCCTATATGGCGCGGCTTCGTGGGCCGGAGACGCTGAAAAAGGCGATGGCCTACTCGCTTGAGGCCGGCGGCAAACGTATTCGCCCGCTTTTGTTGTTGGCGACGATTCAAGCGCTCGGCAAAGACCCGGCGATTGGCCTGCCGGTCGCTTGCGCCATTGAAATGATCCATACGTACTCGCTCATTCATGATGATTTGCCGAGCATGGACAACGATGATTTGCGGCGCGGCAAACCGACGAACCATAAAGTGTTCGGCGAGGCGATGGCCATTTTGGCCGGGGACGCCTTGCTTACGTATGCGTTTCAATTGATCGCCGAGGTTGATGACGACTGCGTGCCGCCTTCCGTCCGGCTGCAGCTCATTGAGCAGCTCGCGAAGGCGGCCGGCCCGGAAGGCATGGTCGCTGGACAGGCGGCTGATATGGAGGCGGAAGGAAAAACGCTGGCGCTTGCGGAACTGGAATACATCCACCGCCATAAGACGGGGAAAATGCTGCAATACAGCGTGCACGCCGGCGCCCTGCTCGGCGGCGCCGACGACTGGCGGATGCGCGAGCTTGATGAGTTCGCTGCACATTTAGGCCTCGCCTTTCAAATTCGCGACGATATTTTGGACATTGAAGGGACGGAAGAGAAAATCGGCAAGCGAGTCGGCAGCGACCACGACAACAAGAAAGCGACGTATCCGGCGCTGCTGTCGCTTGATGGCGCCAAAGAGAAGCTGACGTTTCATATTGATGCTGCGAAGCGCCATTTGCAGCAGGCTGGGGTGGATGGCGCTGCGCTTGCCTACATTTGCGAGCTTGTCGCGGTCCGCGACCATTGATGCGGGGCGGCGGCCTCTTGTTCCCGTTGTTCGCTTTCCTTCGGGGCGGAGGCGGCCTTGTTTTTTTGGTTGTTTTCCGCGGGCGGCCGCCGCAAGTTCTATATCCATCACAAGCCGCGTCCTAGTGGTGACGGGCTGCGTTGGCGGGGAAAGTCGATTTTTCGCGCCGGATCATGTATAATAATACTACCTGTGATGGAGGAGAACCGGCTCGGAAAACGACGAAATGAAAGCGAGTGATCTTCGTTGGACTTGACGAAAATTGACCATCCACGCGTTGTCAAAAACATGTCCATCCTTGAGCTGAAACAGTTAAGCGCCGAGATCCGGCGGTTTTTAATTGAGAAGCTGTCGAAAACCGGCGGGCATATCGGTCCGAATTTAGGGGTCGTCGAGCTGACGATCGCCCTCCACCGCGAGTTCGACAGCCCAAAAGACAAGCTCATTTGGGATGTCGGACATCAGTCATACGTGCATAAAATTTTGACCGGCCGCGCCGCCGAATTCGACACGCTCCGCCAATACAAGGGGCTGTCCGGGTTCCCGAAACGGAGCGAAAGCGAGCATGACGTGTGGGAAACGGGCCATAGCTCGACGTCGCTGTCGGCAGCGATGGGAATGGCGATCGCCCGTGATTTGAAAGGGACGGATGAATACATCGTGCCGATTATCGGCGACGGGGCGCTCACCGGCGGCATGGCGCTTGAGGCGCTCAACCATATCGGGCATGAAAAAACGGATATGATTGTCATCTTAAACGACAATGAAATGTCGATCGCCCCGAACGTCGGCGCGTTGCACAACATCCTCGGCCGGTTGCGCACCGCCGGCAAATACCAGTGGGTGAAAGACGAACTGGAGCTGCTGCTCAAGCGCATCCCGGCGGTCGGCGGCAAGTTGGCGGCGACCGCCGAGCGGCTGAAAGACAGCTTGAAATATTTGCTTGTCTCCGGCGTCTTTTTTGAAGAGCTTGGGTTTACGTATTTAGGCCCGGTCGACGGCCACGATTTTGAGGATTTGCTTGAGAACTTGCGCTACGCGAAGAAGATGAAAGGTCCGGTGCTTGTGCATGTCATCACGAAGAAAGGGAAAGGATACAGTCCGGCGGAAAACGACAAAGTCGGCACATGGCACGGCACAGGGCCGTACAAAATCGAAACCGGCGCTTTTGTCAAAACGAAAGAGGCCGGTCCGTCATGGAGCGCGCTTGTCAGCGAAACGGTGCGCCGGCTCGCCCGCACCGACCCGCGCATCGTCGCGATTACGCCGGCGATGCCGGTCGGCTCGAAGCTGGAAGGGTTCGCAAGCGAGTTCCCCGATCGGATGTTTGATGTTGGCATCGCCGAGCAGCACGCGACAACGCTTGCGGCTGGATTGGCGACGCAAGGGATGAAACCGTTTTTGGCCATTTATTCGACGTTTTTGCAGCGCGCCTATGACCAAGTCGTCCATGATGTATGCCGGCAAAACTTAAATGTCTTTTTCGCCATTGACCGCGCTGGGTTGGTCGGGGCGGACGGCGAAACGCACCAAGGGGTGTTTGACATCGCCTTTTTGCGCCATGTGCCGAACTTGGTGTTGATGATGCCAAAAGACGAAAACGAAGGACAGCACATGGTGTACACCGCCATCCGCTACGACGACGGGCCGATCGCCATGCGTTTCCCGCGCGGCAACGGGCTTGGCGTACCGCTTGATGAGGAGCTGAAAGAAATCCCAATCGGCACGTGGGAAGTGTTGCGCGACGGCTGCGATGCGGCGATTTTGACGTTTGGCACGACGATTTCGATGGCGCTTAAGGCGGCCGACGAGCTGGCGAAAGACGGCGTATCGGTGAAAGTTGTCAACGCTCGCTTTTTGAAACCGATGGATGAAGCGATGCTTCACGAACTGCTTGAGAGCCGCCTGCCGATCTTAACGGTCGAAGAGGCGGTGCTGCAAGGCGGCTTTGGCAGTGCTGTGTTGGAGTTTGCTCATGATCATGGTTATCACGGAGCGGTCATCGAACGGATGGGCATCCCGGACCGCTTTATCGAACATGGAAGCGTCAGCGAGCTGCTCCATGAAATCGGGCTGACGTCGACCCATATCATCGACCGCATCAAAACGATGGTGCCAAGAAAACAGAAAAGGGCTTGAGACATGAAAGGAAAAAAAGAACGGCTCGATGTGTTGCTTGTCGAACGCGGGCTGGCGGAAACGCGGGAAAAGGCGAAGCGGGCGATCATGGCCGGGCTTGTCTATTCAAACGACGTTCGACTCGATAAGCCCGGGGAAAAAGTGCCGGTTGACATTCCGCTTGAGGTGAAAGGCAACCCGCTTCCGTACGTCAGCCGCGGTGGGTTGAAACTGGAAAAAGCGTTGCGCGAGTTTCACATTCGCGTGGAAAATAAAATTGTTCTTGACATCGGCGCGTCGACCGGCGGTTTCACCGACTGTGCCTTGCAACACGGGGCGAAGCTGTCGTATGCCGTCGATGTCGGCTACAACCAGCTTGCCTGGAAGCTGCGTCAAGACGAGCGCGTCGTTGTGATGGAGCGGACGAACTTCCGCTACGTGACGCCGGATCAGTTTACGAAAGGGCTGCCGGAAGTAGCCGTCATCGATGTCTCGTTTATTTCGCTGCGGCTCATTTTGCCGGTCGTCAAGACGGTCATTGTGCCGGGCGGCGATGTGATTGCTCTCGTCAAGCCGCAGTTTGAAGCCGGCAAGGAAAAGGTCGGCAAAAAAGGGATCATCCGCGATCCCGACATTCACGAGGAAGTACTCGAATCGATCGTTCGATTCGCCTGCGCGGAAGGGTTCGATGTCCTTCATTTGTCGTATTCGCCGATTACCGGTGGTGACGGCAATATTGAATTTTTGCTTCATGCTGTCTATCCTGGAGAGAACCGGGAAGGAGAAAACCGACTGCCAGCATCGGTCGCCGACGTTGTCAGCGAGGCGCACGCCCGCTTGCGGGCGAGGAACGCGGATCCAAGCGGCAAGTAGCGTCGGCGGGACGGACAAGCGGCTCTGCATTTTGAAAAGCGGGGAGGTGGTGCAATGTGAACAAAGGGCAAAGGCATATTAAAATTCGCGAAATCATTATGAACCATGACATTGAAACGCAAGACGAGCTCGTCGACCGGCTGAGAGAAGCGGGCTTTAACGTCACCCAGGCGACCGTCTCGCGCGACATTAAAGAGATGCAGCTCGTCAAAGTGCCGATGGCCAATGGCCGCTATAAGTACAGCCTTCCGTCCGACCAGCGCTTCAATCCGTTGCAAAAGCTGAAGCGGGCGCTTGTTGATGTGTTTGTGAAGCTTGACGGAACGGGCAACTTGCTCGTCTTGCGGACGCTGCCGGGCAACGCCCATGCCGTCGGCGTTTTGCTCGACAATTTGGATTGGAGCGAAATCGTCGGCACGATTTGCGGCGACGATACGTGCCTAATCATCTGCCGGACGCCGAAAGATGCGAAAAAAGTGTCCGACCAGCTATTGTCCATGCTCTAGTCGAGGGCCGGACCAGCTTCCGCTCTGCGTTCAAGGACGGAACGACGGGGGCGGTCCTCGCTTGCGAATTCGAACATATGTGCTATAATCAGAAAGGAGAATCAATCGGACAGGCAAGGAGTGGTGGAATGCTCGCCGAGCTGTCGATTAAAAATTTCGCCATTATCGAGTCGCTCTCGCTGTCGTTCGACAAAGGGCTGACGGTGTTAACCGGCGAAACGGGAGCCGGCAAATCGATCATCATCGACGCGATTCATTTGTTGATCGGCGGGCGCGGCTCCGCTGAATTTGTCCGCTTCGGAGCAGAAAAGGCGGAAATCGAAGGGCTGTTTTTGCTTGATGATGACCGCCATCCGTGTTGGCAAAAATGCGCGGACGTTGGCGTCGACGCCAGCGACGGCATGATCGTGTTGCGCCGCGACATTTTGGCCAACGGCAAAAGCGTCTGCCGCATTAACGGCAAGCTCGTCACCACGGCGGTGCTGCGCGACATTGGGGCGACGCTTGTTGATATTCACGGCCAGCATGAACATCAAGAGCTGATGGATCCATCCCGCCATCTGCCGCTTTTAGACGAGTTCGGCGGCCTAGAGGCGGCAGAGGCGCTTGCCCGCTACCGTGCCGTCTACGAGCGGTATGAGGCGCTCGGAAACAAATTGAAAAAGCTGAGCGAAAATGAGCAGCAAATGGCGCATCGGCTCGATTTGCTGACGTTTCAGCTGCGCGAAATCGAACAGGCGGCGCTCGAGCCGGGCGAGGACGAGCGGCTGATGGAAGAAAAGGTGCGCATCGTCAATTTTCAAAAAATTTATACCGCGTTGCAGAAAAGCTATGAGGCGCTGGCCGGCGAGGGGCGCGGGCTTGATTCGATCGGGGAGGCGATGCGCCATCTCGATGACGTCGCCGCCATGGATGCGGCGCTCAAAGAAGCGCACGAAACGACGGCGAACTGCTACTATTTGCTCGAGGAAGTGATGTACAAGCTGCGCGATCAAATTGAGGAGATGGAGTACGACCCAGCGCGGCTCGATGCCATTGAAAGCCGCCTCGCGGAAATCGGGCAGCTCAAACGAAAATACGGAGCGACGATCGCCGATATTTTGCACTATGCCGAGACGATCGCCGAGGAAATCGAGACAATCGAAAATCGTGAAACGCATGTGCATGAGCTTAAGCAGCAGCTCGCTGCGGTGACGGACGAGTTGCTCACGGAGGCGAAAAACGTCACCGCTGTTCGGCAAACGTATGCCCGGCGCCTGATTGAGCGCATTCATCAAGAACTGAAAGACTTATACATGGACAAAACGAAATTTGACATCGTATTTGCCAAGCGCGAAGCATCGCTTGACGCCCCCTTGGTTGACGGCGTGCCGGTTAGGTTCCAAGAAGATGGCATCGATGTCGTCGAGTTTTACATTTCGACGAACGTCGGCGAGCCGTTAAAACCGCTCGTCAAAGTCGCTTCCGGCGGCGAGCTGTCGCGCATTATGCTGGCGTTGAAAACGATTTTTTCCAAACATCAAGGAGTGACGTCGATTGTTTTTGATGAGGTCGACACCGGCGTCAGCGGACGCGTCGCCCAGGCGATGGCGGAAAAAATTTACCGCATCGCCAGCCAGTCGCAAGTGCTTTGCATTTCCCATCTGCCGCAAGTCGCCGCGATGGCGGACACGCACTTGTTGATCGCCAAAGAGACGGATGGGGAACGGACGAAAACAGTCGTGAGGAAGCTCAATGAGGAGGAGAAAGTGAAAGAAATCGGGCGGATGATTTCCGGCGTCGAGATGACGGAGCTGACGAAACGGCATGCCAAAGAGCTGTTGGAACTGGCGGCGAAAATGAAACATTGATTCCTGTTTCCTCTGTTCGTCGAGGGGAGGCGCATCCCTCTCAAAGAGGGCCGATGCCGCCTGCCTGTTCTGTCTTGGCGCCCGCTTTCCTTAAGAGAACTACGGCGTTTCATAAAGATAAGCAAAAAGCCGCGCGGCTGTCCGGATGCAAGTCCATCCAATTCCGGGCAGCTTTTTTATCGGCATGGCGATTATATTTTCCCCGGTTCAGGCAAAATTAAAACTGTAACCGTTTTTGCATGGTGTAGGCGGGAGCGAGGAGAGTGGACGACATTGAATAAAGAAACGGCGCGAAAAATCGCAGGAGCGCTTCTCCTTGGCATGTTGACGGCCATCGCTTTTTCCAAACCGATGAAGGAATATTGGCAAATTCCGAAGCAGCTTGTCTTGTTTGAAGGCGACGCAGTTGAATTTCCTGCCGCTTCCCTTCCCGTGCAAGCGGCTGTCAATGACCGAAACGCTCCCGAAACGCTCAACATTGAGCGAAAAAACGGTTCTCTGTCTGTAAAGGCGAAACGCCGCGGACATGAAACGATGGTGTTGCACGTCGCCGGAATGCCGATCAAGCAAGTGGATGTCAACGTGCTGCCGACGCTCAAAGTCATTCCCGGCGGGCAATCGATCGGCGTCAAGCTCAATACCGTCGGCGTTCTTGTCGTCGGTTACCACCTTGTCGAAACCGAAAACGGGAAAAAATCGCCGGGAGAGGCAGCCGGCATTCAAGTCGGCGACATTATTACCGGCATTAACGGCCAAAAAATCGAAAACATGAGCGACCTCTCCCCTTTCATTGAGGAAGCCGGAAAAACCGGAAAGCCGCTTCATCTAAAAATTCTGCGCGATCAGCACTCCATGACGGTGAAGCTCGTTCCGCTGAGAGACAAGCATGACGACGTGTACCGCATCGGTCTGTACATCCGCGACTCGGCCGCCGGCATCGGGACAATGACATTTTACGATCCGAAATCGAAAACGTACGGCGCGCTCGGTCATGTCATCTCCGATATGGATACGAAAAAGCCGATTGTCGTGCAAAACGGACAAATTATGCGCTCGACTGTCACATCGATCGAAAAAGGGACGAGCGGCAATCCAGGTGAAAAATTAGCCCGCTTTTCCGACGGCGAAGAAGTGATCGGCACGATCACCACCAACAGCCCGTTTGGCATTTTCGGCAAGCTGACGAAACCGCTGCCGGACGGTCCGTTCACAAAGCCGCTTCCCGTCGCTTTGGCCAGCCAAGTGAAAGAAGGGCCGGCGAAAATGCTGACAGTGGTGGAAAACGACAAAGTCGAGCAGTTTGATGTGGAAATTGTCAGCACCATTCCGCAAAAATTTCCGGCGACAAAAGGGCTTGTCATTCGCGTGACCGACCCGCGCCTGTTAAAGAAAACAGGGGGCATTGTCCAAGGGATGAGCGGCAGTCCGATCATCCAGGACGGAAAACTCGTCGGTGCAGTGACACATGTGTTTGTCAACGACCCAACGTCAGGATACGGCGTCCATATCGAATGGATGCTGCAAGAAGCAGGAATTGATCTATATGGCAACCGAAAGAAAGCGAGCTGACCACGTCGGCTCGCTTTTTCCCGGCAGCCAACATTCGATTCTTGCGTATATTTGGTGAAATGACGAACGATCATTTGATCACCGTTCGTCTCTTCATGATCATCCAAAGGCCAATGATTCGAAATGCTGTGAGCGGCTTGATTGATTCCGCAATATTGGTTAGGCTGCCACTAAAAATTTTTCAAAAAAGGCGGCAAAAATTTTGCCGGTTTGGCATAGATATTTGGTGAAACATCCGTTAAAATGAAATGTGTAAAGATTTTTCGACAAACGCATCGCTGGTGAAAACGAATATTGTCTAATAAACTCATTTTTTGTTATAATTTTTATTTTTTGAAAAATAAAAGGATTTTTTGCCGCTGCTGTCGAATGTACGTTAACGGAATGTTACATAGCAAGAAAAAGTGGGGGAGGACGATCGTTTTGAGCATTAAGGTGTGCATTGCTGATGATAACCGCGAATTGGTGACATTGCTTGACGAATATATTTCCAGCCAGCCGGACATGGAAGTGATTGGCACGGCGTATAACGGCCAAGACTGCCTTCATATGCTCGAGGAAAAGCGGCCTGATATTTTGCTTCTGGACATCATTATGCCGCACTTGGATGGGTTGGCCGTGCTTGAGAAAGTCCGCGCTGGTTGTGAGCATCAGCCGAGCGTCATTATGTTGACGGCGTTCGGCCAGGAGGATGTCACGAAAAAGGCGGTGGAACTCGGCGCTTCCTACTTCATTTTAAAACCGTTCGACATGGAGAATTTGGTCCATCACATTCGGCAAATTCACGGCAAAACGGCGCCGATGGTCAGAAAAACCGGCTCTGCCTATCAGGCGCGCGACAACAAACCGAAAAATTTGGATGCGAGCATTACGAGCATCATCCATGAAATCGGCGTCCCGGCGCATATTAAAGGCTATTTGTACTTGCGCGAAGCGATCGCGATGGTGTACCACGACATCGAACTGCTCGGCTCCATTACGAAAGTGTTGTATCCAGACATCGCAAAAAAATACAATACGACCGCCAGCCGCGTCGAGCGCGCCATTCGCCATGCGATTGAAGTCGCTTGGAGCCGCGGCAACCTCGAATCGATTTCCTCGCTGTTTGGCTACACAGTGAGCGTTTCGAAGGCGAAGCCGACCAATTCCGAATTCATCGCGATGGTGGCGGATAAGCTGCGGCTCGAGCATAAAGCGTCGTAAGTGGCCATGAGAAAACGGTGATGCATCGGCAAGGCGCCCCGCGGATGGGGCGTCTTTTCTTGCAGGCGACAAACTCTTTACGGTTGATGTTGCGCAAAGTTAAGATGAACTGTTTTCCTTTTCTTTCTTCTCCAATTCCAGCAGCTTGTTCACTAGAATGTGCGGCGGCATATGCATGACCTGCTCGATCGGCACGCCGAGCGCTTTGGCCAGCTTTTGCGCCGTTTCCAGCGAAATTTTCAACGGCTGCATCATCTCACCTCATTTGTTCATAGTATTGCTTTTAGTATAACGAACGACCGCCGGTTTCGGCCAGCTCGTTGGCTGAACGGCGAATGAATGCGAAAGGAAGAAGGCAAAATGACATTGATTTTTGCCCACCGCGGGGCGGCGGGGACGCACCCGGAAAATACGATGGCGGCGTTTATCGAGGCGGAAAAAGCGGGAGCGGACGGCATTGAATTGGATGTGCAGCTCACAAAAGACGGCGAAGTGGTCGTCATTCATGACGAAACGGTCGACCGGACGACGGATGGAAGCGGCTGGGTGAAAGACATCACGTACCGCGAACTGCGCCGATTGAACGCGGCGGCCATGTGGGACGGCAAGCACGGCCATTGTCCGATTCCGCATCTTGAGGAAGTGCTTGCTTGGCTGTCATCAACACGGATGGCGGTCAACATCGAGCTGAAAAACAGCCTCATCGCCTACGAAACGCTTGAGCAAAAAACGATCTCCCTCGTGCGCCGCTATGGGCTTGAGAAGCGGACGATTTTGTCATCGTTCAATCATCATAGCATGCGCCTTTGCCGAACGCTTGCACCGGAAATCGAGACGGCGCTCTTGTACATCGAGCCGCTGTATGACCCATGGACGTATGTGCGCGCCATGAACGCCGACGGGGTGCATCCGCACTATCGGACGGTGACGGCGGAATTTGCCGCCGAAGCGCGGCGGCGCGGGGTGGCGGTCCGCCCGTTTACGGTAAATAAGCGAAATGTGATGAAAACGATGTTTGCTTATAGCGTTGACGCCGTCTTCACCGACTACCCGCGCCAAGCGAAGCAATGGAAAGAGAAAACGCCTTAACGAGAGACGTTAAGGCGTTTTTTGTTTGCCTTGAAATGGATGTTTTCCCAGTGCAATAGGCATCAAACGTTCCGGGTCAAGGCGTTTTTCGTTTTCGTTGAAAACGCGCCTGCACTTTGTTTCGCTTCCGGTCGCGGTGCAGCAAAAAACCGCCGAGAAACGCCAGCCCGGCGGCAAACAGCGCGAGCCCGGCGAGAAATTGGAGCCATAAGGCAGAAAACAGCGGCCCGTTGATGCCAAACAACGCATCGCGCATCCATTTGATGCCAAGCGCCGCTCCAAGCCCGGGAATGACTAAAATCAACAGCGCAATCATTCGCCCCATCGCGATCGCGTTCCTTTCCGAAAAGAGTGACCTTATCGACTATCATAGCGGTTATTGGGCGTTTGTCAAGGAAAGAGCAAATCAAGTATGATAAAAGTGTCTGCAAAAATTGGCATACTATAAAGTGTGGTGGATGGACATGAAAAAAGTGATGATCATTGGGGCTGACTCGCGCGGAATGTCGCTTTTGAAGCTGCTTCACGGGGCGTCGGGATTTGACGTTGTGGCGGTTGTTGACGTCGATGAACAAGCTCCGGGGGTGCAACTGGCGCAAAAATGGGGCATCGCTGCTGCGAGCGACTGGCGTCCATGGATGGCCGAGCCGCTTGATTTGGTCATTGAAACGACGGGTAAGGCGGATGTCCTTGAGGAAATCCGTCGATTGGCGCCAGAGGGGGCGAATATTGTCCCAAGTGCAGTCGCGCAGATGATGGCCGAGCTCGTTGAAGAAAAAGAAGCGCTCATCGCCAAATTGAAAAGCGAAGCGGCCCGGCGCGCGCTCATCTTTCATTCGTCCCACGATGGCATGATTGTCGTTGATGAATATGCTTACATTACCGATATGAATCAAAGCGCGGCGGAGCTTCTTGAAGTCGATAAAGACAAAGTGATCGGCAAGCATATTTTGACCGTTCTGCCGTCAAGCGGCTTGCCGCGCGTGCTCGAAACGAGGCAGACGGAGTTTCACCAAGAAGTGGAGCTGGCCAATGGAAAAAAATTGATCACCACCCGCATCCCGATCATCGATGACAATGGCAAACTGTTTGGGGCGCTCGCGGTATTCAAGGACATCACCGAGCTTGTCGCTTTGGCGGAAGAAATCACCGACTTAAAAGAAGTCCGCATGATGCTCGAAGCGATCATCCATTCGTCGGAAGAGGCGATTTCCGTCGTCGATGAAAATGGGAACGGCATTTTGATCAACCCGGCGTATACACGGCTCACCGGTTTGACAGAGGAAGACGTCATCGGCAAACCGGCGACCGCGGACATCGCCGAAGGGGAAAGCATGCATATGCAAGTATTGAAAACGCGCCGCCCGGTGCGCGGGGTGCGCATGAAAGTCGGACCGAAAAACCGGGATGTCATCGTCAATGTCGCTCCGATTATTGTTGATGGCGTATTGAAAGGGAGCGTCGGCGTCATTCATGACGTGTCAGAAATTCAGCGGCTGACGGCTGAACTCAATCGGGCGCGGCAAATCATCCGCACGCTGGAGGCGAAATATTCGTTTGCCGACATCGTCGGCGAGTCGGAAGAGATGAAGGTTGCCATCGAGCAGGCGAAGCTGGCGGCGAAAACGCCGGCGACGATTTTGCTGCGGGGGGAATCGGGGACGGGCAAGGAGCTGTTCGCCCACGCCATTCACAACGCCAGCGACCGGAAGTATAACAAGTTTATCCGCGTCAACTGCGCGGCCATTCCGGAAACATTATTGGAAAGCGAACTGTTTGGCTATGAGGAAGGAGCGTTTTCCGGCGCGCGGCGCGGAGGCAAGCGAGGGCTGTTTGAAGAAGCAAACAACGGAAGCATTTTCCTTGACGAAATCGGCGAGCTGTCCGCAAGCACGCAGGCGAAGCTGCTCCGCGTCCTGCAGGAGCGGGAGATCGTCCGCGTCGGTGGAACGAAGCCGATTCCGATCAACGTCCGCGTCATCGCTGCAACGAACGTCAACCTTGAAAAAGCGATTGCCGAAGGCGTCTTTCGCGAAGACTTATATTATCGGCTCAACCGCATGCCGATTTACATTCCGCCGCTGCGCGCCCGCAAGGAAGACATTCCGGCGCTGTGCCGGCGTTTGATCCAAAAACTGAACCAAGATTACGGGCGCAACGTCGAAGGTGTCACGGATGAAGCGATGGCGAAGCTTCTTGCCTATGATTGGCCGGGAAATGTCCGCGAGCTCGAAAACGTGCTCGGGCGGGCGATGATTTTCATGAAGTTTCATGAAGTGATGATCGATGCCACGCATTTGCCGCCGCTCGCTTCGCCTTCGTCGGCGTCGGCGCCTCGAATGGAGATGGAAGAGGAGCCTCGGCCGCTTGAGGAAATGGTGAGCCGATACGAAGCGAGCTTGATTGAGCAGGCGCTTCGCCGCCATCGCGGCAATAAAACAGCGGCGGCCCGGGCGCTTGGCATTTCGGTGCGCAATTTATACTACAAACTGGAAAAATACAACCTTGACAAAAAAAGCATGCAATAATTTGCGTATTGTGAAAGAGATTTCATATATCGGTTTGTTTGTATCAATGATTTTAAAGCGCTTTCATCTATTTTTAGTTGGCACGGTTTTTGCATAAAAAGATCGTGCCGCACGATTTGCAGAAAAGGTTGGTGCAGATGATGAAGCTTGAATCGTTAGTGGAAGAAGCAAGACAATGCCAGGGCCGGACGGTGGCCGTGGCGGCGGCGGAAGATGAAGAAGTGATCGAAGCGGTGGCGATGGCGCTCGAGCACCGTCTCGGACGCTTTGTGCTCTATGGCGATCGGGAGCGGCTCGGACGGCTGTTGAAGGAAAAAGGATGCACCCGCTTTTCCGACGTCGATGTCGTTCATGCGAATTCGATCGGGCAAGCCGCAGAGCTTGCCGTGCGCGCCGTCCATTTGAACGAGGCGGATGCGCTGATGAAAGGGCATGTGCCGACGGCAACGCTGCTGAAAGCGGTCTTGAACAAAGAGTATGGGCTGCGCGCTGGGAAGGTGTTGTCCCATGTCGCTGTTTTTGAGGTGCCGGAGTTTGATCGGCTTGTCATCGTCACCGACGCGGCGATGAACATCGCTCCGGATTTGGAACAAAAGGTGCAAATTGTCAACAACGCCGTCAGCATCGCGCGCTCCATCGGCATCGAGCGCCCGAAAGTCGCGGCGCTGGCGGCGGTGGAGACGGTCAATCCGGCCATGCCGGCGACTGTCGACGCAGCGGCGCTCGCGATGATGCAAAAGCGGGGGCAAATCGAACATTGCCTCCTTGACGGACCGCTTGCGTTAGACAACGCGGTGTCGCTGGCGGCGGCGAAGCATAAGCGGATTGAAAGCGAAGTGGCTGGACATGCTGACATTTTGCTTGTGCCGGACATTGAAGCCGGCAACATGTTGTACAAATCGCTCGTCTATTTTGCGAACGCACGCGTCGGTGCGGTCATCGCCGGAGCGAAGGCGCCGATCGTCTTGACGTCGCGCTCCGACTCGGCGGAAAGCAAACTGTATTCGCTCGCGCTCGCCATTTGTTCCGCAGCGAAATGAAAATCATGAAGGAGGCCATCGGTGATGGAACTGTTTAAATATATGGAAATGTATGATTATGAGCAAGTGTTGTTTTGCCAAGACAAAGAATCCGGATTGAAGGCGATCATCGCCATTCATGATACGACGCTCGGCCCGGCGCTCGGCGGGACGCGCATGTGGATGTACAATTCGGAAGAAGAGGCGCTTGAAGACGCCTTGCGCCTCGCCCGCGGCATGACGTACAAAAACGCGGCCGCCGGCCTTAATTTAGGCGGAGGCAAGACGGTCATCATCGGCGATCCGCGCAAAGATAAAAACGAGGCGATGTTCCGCGCGTTCGGCCGGTTCATTCAAGGGCTGAACGGCCGCTACATCACGGCGGAAGACGTCGGCACGACCGTTGCCGATATGGACATCATCTATCAAGAAACGGACTATGTCACCGGCATTTCGCCGGAATTCGGTTCATCCGGCAACCCGTCGCCGGCCACGGCTTACGGCGTATATCGCGGGATGAAAGCGGCGGCGAAAGAAGCGTTTGGCAGCGATTCGCTCGAAGGAAAAGTCGTCGCCGTCCAAGGGGTTGGCAATGTCGCCTACCATTTATGCCGCCATTTGCACGAAGAAGGAGCCAAACTGATAGTCACCGACATCAACAAGGAAGCGGTGGCGCGCGCGGTCGAGGAATTTGGGGCGAAAGCGGTCGACCCGAACGACATTTACGGCGTGGAGTGCGACATTTTCGCCCCATGCGCGCTCGGCGGCATCATCAACGACCAAACGATTCCGCAGCTGAAAGCGAAAGTGATCGCCGGCTCGGCGAACAACCAGCTGAAAGAGCCGCGCCATGGCGATATGATCCATGAAATGGGCATCGTCTATGCACCTGATTATGTGATCAACGCCGGCGGCGTCATCAACGTCGCCGATGAGTTGTACGGCTACAACCGCGAACGGGCGATGAAAAAAATCGAGCAAATTTATGACAACATCGAAAAAGTGTTTGCTATCGCCAAGCGCGACAACATTCCAACCTACGTCGCGGCCGACCGGATGGCGGAAGAGCGGATCGAAACGATGCGCAAAGCGCGCAGCCAATTTTTGCAAAACGGCCACCATATTTTAAGCCGCCGCCGCGGCCGCTAAGAGCAGCAAGGGGGCGGCCTCCCGCCCCGACGGCGGATGATGGAGGGACAACAGCGATGGAAGAGCAGAAGTTTCGCATTTTAACGATCAATCCAGGCTCGACTTCAACGAAGATCGGCGTCTTTGAAAACGAACGGCCATTGCTCGAAAAAACGATCCGCCATGAGGCGGACGTGCTTCGGCAATATAAAACGATCGCCCACCAGTATGAGTTCCGCAAGAAAACGATTTTGCAAGCACTGGATGAAGAAGGGATCAATTTATCGAAGTTGAGCGCCGTCTGCGGCCGCGGCGGGCTCCTCCGTCCGATCGAAGGCGGAACGTACCGCGTCAATGAGGCGATGCTTGAAGATTTGCGGCGCGGATATTCCGGCCAGCACGCGTCCAACCTCGGCGGCATTTTGGCGCATGAGATCGCCTCGGCCTTGAACATCCCGGCGTTTATCGTCGATCCGGTCGTTGTCGACGAACTCGATCCGATCGCCCGGATCAGCGGATTTCCGCTCATTGAGCGGCGCAGCATTTTCCACGCTTTAAACCAAAAAGCGGTTGCGCGCCGCGTCGCCAAGCAGCTTGGCAAGCGGTATGACGAATTGAACTTGATCGTCGCCCATATGGGCGGCGGCATCACGGTCGGCGCCCACAAGCAAGGAAGGGTCATTGATGTCAACAACGGGCTTGACGGCGAAGGCCCGTTCAGCCCGGAGCGCGCCGGGACGGTGCCGACGGGCGATTTGGTTGCTTTATGCTTCTCTGGCGAATATTACCGCGAAGAGATCATGAACATGCTTGTCGGCGGCGGCGGCCTTGTCGGTTATCTTGGCACGAATGATGCGGTGAAAGTCGAAAAAATGATCGAAGCCGGCGATGAAAAGGCCAAGCTCGTGTATGAGGCGATGGCGTACCAAGTGGCGAAAGAAATCGGTGCGGCAAGCGCCGTGCTTTCCGGCAAAGTTGACGCCATCATTTTGACCGGCGGACTGGCGTACGGCAAATCGTTTGTAGAACAGATCACCCGCCGCGTTCAATGGATCGCCGATGTCATCGTCCATCCGGGCGAA
The DNA here is from genome assembly GCF_002042905.1 of Geobacillus sp. LEMMY01. NCBI lineage: Bacteria > Bacillati > Bacillota > Bacilli > Caryophanales > Anoxybacillaceae > Geobacillus > Geobacillus sp. LEMMY01. The sequence goes on along the minus strand of NZ_MVKA01000029.1, from coordinate 5,796 downwards.
AACGAACTGCAGGCGCTCGCCGAAGGCGCGCTTCGCGTTCTGCGCGGCGAAGAAGAGGAAAAAGTGTATCCAGGCGAGGTCGTTTCGTCGGTCCCAGCCCGGCGTTGATGCGGCAACGGACAGAAAGGAGAAGGCAAGATGGCAAAAGAATACGATGTCGTCATTCTCGGCGGAGGAACGGGCGGATATGTCGCCGCCATTCGCGCCTCGCAGCTCGGGTTGAAAACAGCGGTCGTGGAAAAAGGGAAGCTCGGCGGCACGTGCCTGCACGCTGGCTGCATTCCGTCCAAAGCGCTGCTTCGCAGTGCGGAAGTGTACGCGCAAACGAAAAACGGCGAGGCGTTTGGCGTCATCGCCGACGGCGTGCGCTTGGATTTTGCCAAAGTGCAGGCGCGCAAAGCGACGATTGTTGAGCAGCTCCATAAAGGCGTCCAGCATTTGATGAAAAAAGGGAAGATCGATGTATACGCCGGCACCGGCCGCCTGCTCGGCCCATCGATCTTTTCCCCGCTGCCGGGGACGGTGTCGGTCGAAATGAACGACGGCAGCGAAAACGAAATGCTCGTCCCGAAATTTGTCGTCATCGCCACCGGCTCGCGGCCGCGCACGCTGCCGGGGCTCGAGCCGGACGGCGAATTCGTGATGACGTCCGATGAGGCGCTGCAAATGGAGACGCTCCCATCGTCCATCTTGATCGTCGGCGGCGGCGTGATCGGCATGGAATGGGCGTCGATGCTGAACGATTTCGGCGTGGATGTCACCGTGCTTGAGTATGCCGATCGCATTTTGCCAACAGAAGATGAAGACGTGTCAAAAGAAATGGAAAAACTGCTCCGCCGCCGCGGCGTCAACATCGTCACTGGAGCGCGGGTGCTGCCGGAAACGCTCGAGAAAGGAAACGGCGTTGTCATTCAAGCGGAGCATCAAGGCGAGCGGAAAACGTTTGCGGCCGACAAGATGCTTGTTTCCGTCGGACGTCAGGCGAACATTGAGGGGATCGGCCTGGAAAACACCGAGATTGTCGTGGAGAAGGGATATATTCAAACGAACGAGTTCGGCCAAACGAAAGAATCGCACATTTACGCGATCGGCGATGTCATCGGCGGCCTGCAGCTTGCCCATGTCGCCGCCCATGAAGGGATTGTGGCCATTGAGCATTTGGCCGGGCACAATCCAGCTCCGATTGACTATACGATGGTGCCCCGCTGCATTTACACCCGTCCCGAAGCGGCAGCGGTCGGCTTAACCGAGCAAGAGGCGAAAGCGAAAGGCTATGACGTGAAAGTCGGTAAATTTCCGTTTAAAGCCATTGGCAAGGCGCTTGTATTCGGTGAGGCGGAAGGGTTTGTGAAACTCATCGCCGACCGGAACACGGATGATCTGCTTGGCGTTCATATGGTCGGGCCGCACGTGACCGATTTGATTTCCGAAGCCGGGCTCGCCCGTGTGCTCGATGCGGCTCCTTGGGAAGTGGCGCATGCGATCCATCCGCATCCGACGCTGTCAGAGGCCATGGCGGAAGCGGCGCTTGCTGTCGATGGCCGGGCGATTCACTTTTAACGCTTACGATTAAGGGAGGTTTGTTTCGATGGCGCAAAATCGTCATCAGGCGCTTGGATTAAGCGATGACACGGTGTTGGAAATGTATGAAACGATGCTTCTTGCTCGCAAGCTCGATGAACGGATGTGGCTGTTAAACCGCGCGGGGAAAATTCCGTTCGTCATCTCATGCCAAGGGCAGGAGGCGGCGCAAGTCGGCGCGGCGTTCGCCCTCGACCGGACGAAAGACTATGTTCTGCCGTATTACCGCGATGTGGGCGTTGTCCTGACGTTTGGCATGACGCCGAGAGAATTGATGTTGGCGGCGTTTGCCAAAGCGGAAGATCCGAACTCCGGCGGCCGGCAAATGCCCGGGCATTTCGGGAAAAAGAAAAACCGGATCGTCACCGGTTCATCGCCTGTGACGACACAAGTGCCGCACGCGGTCGGCTTCGCCTTGGCGGCGAAAATGGAAAAGAAAGATTTTGTCGCCTTCGTCACGTTCGGCGAAGGGTCGTCGAACCAAGGCGACTTCCATGAAGGGGCGAACTTCGCCGGCGTTCATAAACTCCCAGTCATCTTTATGTGCGAAAACAACAAGTACGCCATTTCCGTGCCGATTTCGAAACAACTCGCGTGCGAAAAGGTGTCCGACCGCGCCATCGGCTATGGCATGCCGGGCTATACGGTCGACGGCACCGATCCGCTTGAAGTGTACCGCGTCGTGAAAGAAGCGGCCGACCGCGCCCGCCGCGGCGAAGGGCCGACGCTCATCGAGGCCGTGACATACCGCCTGACGTCGCACTCGTCGGACGACGACCACCGCGTCTACCGGACGGAAGAAGAGCTCGCCGAAGCGCGCGCCAAAGACCCGATCGTGTCGTTTGCCAACTATTTGAAAGAAACCGGCGTCTTGACCGACCAGCTTGACGAGGACATTCAAGCGCGCGTCATGAAGGAAGTGAACGAAGCGACCGACTATGCGGAGAAGGCTCCGTACGCCGAGCCGGAGCATGCGCTTCGCTACGTGTATGCCGAGGAGTAAGGGGGAATCGACGATGCCTGTCATTTCGTATATTGATGCCGTCACGATGGCGATTCGCGAAGAGATGGAACGCGACCCGCGCGTGTTTGTCTTAGGGGAAGACGTGGGGCGGAAAGGCGGGGTGTTTAAAGCCACACAAGGATTGTACGAGCAGTTCGGGGAAGAGCGCGTCATCGACACGCCGCTTTCCGAGTCGGCGATCGTCGGCGTCGGCATCGGCGCAGCGATGTACGGCCTGCGCCCGATTGCCGAGATTCAGTTTGCCGATTTTATCATGCCGGCGGTCAACCAAATTATTTCCGAAGCGGCGCGCATCCGCTACCGTTCGAACAACGACTGGAACTGCCCGATCGTCATCCGCGCCCCGTACGGCGGCGGGGTGCATGGCGCCCTGTACCACTCGCAATCGGTGGAAGCGATTTTCGCCAACCAGCCAGGGTTAAAAATCGTCATGCCGTCGACGCCGTACGATGTGAAAGGGCTGCTGAAAGCGGCGATTCGCGACGAAGATCCGGTTCTCTTTTTCGAGCATAAACGCGCCTACCGCCTCATTAAAGGGGAAGTGCCGGAGGACGACTACGTGCTTCCGATCGGCAAGGCGGACGTCAAGCGTGAAGGCGATGACATCACAGTCATCACATACGGGCTTTGCGTCCATTTTGCCTTGCAGGCGGCCGAGCGCGTCGCCCAAGATGGCATTTCCGTTCACCTGTTGGATTTGCGCACCGTCTATCCGCTCGACAAAGAAGCGATCATCGAAGCGGCGAGCAAAACGGGGAAAGTGCTGCTCATTACGGAAGACAATAAAGAAGGAAGTGTCATGAGCGAAGTCGCGGCCATCATTGCCGAGCATTGCCTGTTTGACCTTGACGCGCCGATTATGCGCTTGGCCGGCCCGGACGTCCCAGCCATGCCGTATGCGCCGACGATGGAGAAGTTCTTTATGATCAATCCGGAAAAAGTCGAAAAAGCGATGCGCGAACTGGCGGCGTTTTAAGGTGAAGACATTGCAGCAGAGATAGGAGGGTATCGATGTGGCCATCGAACAATTGACGATGCCTCAGCTCGGGGAGAGCGTCACTGAAGGCACGATCAGCAAATGGCTCGTCTCCCCGGGCGACAAAGTGAACAAATACGATCCGGTCGCCGAAGTCATCACCGATAAAGTGAGCGCGGAAATTCCGTCGTCGTTTGCCGGCGTCATTCGCGAGCTGATCGCCAAAGAAGGGGAGACGCTCCCGGTCGGCGCGCCGATTTGCACGATCGAAGTCGAAGGCGCTGCACCGGCTCCGGAAGCGAAGCCGGCGGATGAAGCGCCGAAAGCAGAAGACAACGCGAAGCCAGCGGCTCCGAAAAAGGCCGGCCGGGCAAACAACGGCCGCTATTCGCCGGCCGTTCTCCGCCTTGCCCAAGAACACGGCATTGACCTTGAACAAGTGAAAGGCACCGGCCTTGGCGGGCGGGTGACGCGCAAAGATTTGCTGAAGCTCATTGAGTCTGGACAAATTCCGAAAGCGGGAGCGGCACCGGCGGCGGAACAAGCGGCGCCAAAAGCGGAACCGAGAACGGAACAACCGGCCACGGCCGCCGCAACAGTTCAAACGGCTGGAGCGGCCGCACAAGCCGCGCCGGCGACAGCGCCGATCAAACCAGCAGCGCCAACGATCGAAGTAGGAGCAGGCGACATCGAGATTCCGGTCACTCCGGTGCGCAAAGCGATCGCCGCGAACATGCTCCGCAGCAAACACGAAGCGCCGCACGCGTGGACGATGGTCGAAGTCGACGTGACCGACCTTGTCGCCTACCGCGATGCGATCAAAGACGAGTTCAAGCGGCGTGAAGGCTTCAATTTGACGTATTTCGCCTTCTTCGTCAAGGCGGTCGCCCAAGCGCTGAAAGAATTCCCTCAGCTGAACTCCGTTTGGGCCGGTGATAAGATCATCCAGCGCAAGGACATCAACATTTCGATCGCCGTCGCGACGGAAGATGCCTTGTTCGTGCCCGTCATCAAGCACGCCGATGAAAAAACGATCAAAGGCATCGCCCGCGAAATCGCTGAACTGGCGGCGAAAACGCGCGCCGGCAAACTCCGTCCGGAAGATATGCAAGGCGGCACGTTTACCGTCAACAACACCGGCGCGTTCGGCTCGGTGCAGTCGATGGGCATTATCAACTATCCGCAAGCGGCCATTTTGCAAGTGGAAACGATCGTCAAACGTCCGGTCGTCAAAGATGGCATGATCGCCATCCGCGACATGGTCAACTTATGTTTGTCGCTCGACCACCGCGTCTTGGACGGCCTCATTTGCGGCCGCTTCCTCGCCCGCGTCAAAGAGATTTTGGAAAATATGAACAAAGACAACACGCCGATTTATTAACGATTCCCCCATCGCCATCGGTTGGCGGTGGGGGTTTTTGCGTGGCGCGATTTCAAACTTGTTTCTGACCGGACGGTTTCTGTGGATCCCCAATGCCAAACCCGAACCAGCGATGCGGTTAAGTTGATCGCAAGCATCAAAGCGCTCTCGTGTCCATGAGCAGCTGAAGCAAGCCAAGATCGAAGACGAATGGATTGACGTGGCAGATTCCGCCGCTATGACGAAAGACACAAGGGCGCAGACGAAAGCCGCCAACGCCTTTTTGATCACCGGAAGCCTTTTGTTGTTGCGGACCGTAAAAACCGCGCTGGCCCAAGGCGATTCCAAGCACATGACGTGCGAGTCCTTTACCTATATTTTACAATGGATAAGCAAACAAAATACCTACTGTAGATGAGCAAATTCACTAACATAAATTGACAACCAAACAAAAAAGTTCTTCACCAAAAGATGTACTTGACTTTTAAAGGCAAACATGACAGCAATGTTGCCCAAAGAGAAGCATGGAATAAAAAGGAAGAAATACTATTTTGGTTTTACTTATCACAATCCTCTTTTTTTGTCAAGTGTAATTTGAAATGAAAATCCTTTTAATTTTTTGGGTCTTCACCATTTTCTGTGATTTCCACTCAATCCCAGAAACATGTTAGCTGGATGAAATAGGTTCATCAGTCAGGATCCTTCTTCCGCATACAGACCACGAAGTTGGTAGAATGGAAACAGTCAAGTGCTTTCCTTGACGGGTTCCATTCTACCAACTATCATACCGATAGCGGAAGAAGGGAGCGCTTAAGCAACCTGACTACCTGTAGTGTTCCCTGTACACTCCAGAAA